>NZ_JBHUZM010000033.1:0-65870 GCF_042667665.1 Streptomyces sp. NPDC057307
TGCCTGGCAATACCCGCCGGTCGGTCGGAGTACCTCCGGACTACCGGCTCGGCGGACGCTCGCTGATCCGACGGGAATTGTCAGACAGGCCCTAGAACGACGAGGCGGGTGTCGACATCGATGACGACCTGGAGGTTGGTGGAGTACCGGTAGTTCTTGGGCTGTTCGGCCACCGTGTGGTCGCGGGTGGGGACCAGGGTGCCGTCCACGATGAGCACGGTGTCCTTGGCGAAGCGAAGTCGGGGCCGCAGCGCGAGCAGGGGGCCAACCTGATCGATGACCCGGTCAGCCGCGGACTTCGAAATCCCGAACAACGGGGCCAGTTGGCACATTCGTCAAGTTTGTTCGCCAGTATGTCGTGACCAGCAACACCCGGTCTTCCAGCGACAGGCTCCACGGCCGACCTCGGCGCACTGCATCAGCCCCTTCGCGGCGCAGCGCTGTGACCAACGTACAAAAACAGCGCGGGCTCAAGCCGGTGAACGGGCCTATCAAAGACGGCTCCGATGCCCTGATCACACCAGCCACATCAAGATCATCTCACCTGTGGCCAGCCGTTACGGGACAGTCCTTGGCGCGGAGACTTCAGTCCGCCATTACTGCGGGTCCGGCTCCCGGGAAGGGAACGCCTCGTACAGGGCTTCGGCATGCACCGCGTCCCACTGACTGATCAGCAGGCGCTCCGCTCCGGCGTCATGTCTGCGTAGTTCGATTTCCTGTCCCTTGTCGAACTCCACCCGCACCTGCGGATTCACGCACACCGCTTCGGCCTCGCCACGCATCATCTCGAACCAGATGTCGCGTATTCCGTACCGGAGGTCGTTACCTCGGTGACGCAGCACTCGTACCCGGCGGTCGGTCAGCAGGAGTGAAGCCCGTCGCGGCGCCAGGCCCCAAAGCGTGCGCCCGTATGTCACCGCACAGCCGGCCGTCATCCGCTCACCCTCGGGAACCCACTGCACCAGGCGTTCGCGATCCGCCGACCACTTAGCCGCTTCCATCGCTACTCCTTCTCATCTTCGAACGGCAGCGCCACTGTCGACTGCCCCTCCACCCGGAAGCAGTACATGAAGCGCCCTTCGGCCGATCTCGCGGATCAGGGCCCTCGCTCCAGCCACTCAAAGCAGGCCGGCGACACAGGGCGGATCAAGCGGCAGCCGGGGGCGGGTGAATGGCCGGAGAATCATCTGCCCGTCAAATCTGCTGTACCAGCATCCATGTCGCGAATCCCAGGAAGAGCACTCCTGTTACTCGCTGCAATGCGTAACCCTTGCTGGTGGGTTCGGTCGCATCCGGGTTCTTCACCCAACCCCGCTGCAGGTTTCTGTTCAGCTTCCAGAGCAACTGTGGGCGTAGCACTTGGATCAGTCCCATGATCAGGAAGAGGCACAGGACCGGGATGAGAGCTGGATTGCCGCCGCCGTCGGACGCGGCCTGCACTACCGCATTGCGAGTCATGCACCCCGAGTGCCCTGACGGGGTCTCAGCAAACGTGACGCACCATTGGTGCACGTGCTTCTTTTTGGAATCGAGATAGACTCTGGATTCAGAGTCCACCACTCCAGGACTCTGTCGAGGAATGTCGTGGCGATCGAAGGGTCTACTGGTGTCCTGCGGGCGAACATGCAGGTTTCTCGTATCTCACCACTTGAACGACCAGACGAAGCCCTGGGGAAGGCAGACGGATATGTCGACCACTAGCCGCGCCGATCAGCGGGAGGCCGCTCAGCGAGAGGCCATTGATGCGGTACTCCGCGCCCTCGAAATCCCCGCAAGATCACTTGTTCCCGAACGAGGGCTTCGGACACAGGTGATCATGGCGACCGGGTCCGGGAAGACCAGGGTCGCGGCCCGCAGCGCAGAAGAGCTCCGTGCGGGCCGTGTGCTGGTCCTCGTCCCCAGCTTGGACCTCCTTACGCAGACCGAGTCCGCGTGGCGCGAGGCGGGCCGTCGGGGGCCGGTGATCGGGGTGTCCTCGCTGCGGGGCGAGGATGTGTCCTTCCCCAACACCACAGACGTGGACGAGCTGGTGGAGTGGACGCGGGGACTGGAGAAGGTCACCGTGTACGCCACGTACGCCTCGCTCGGGCTCGGCACGCTGGAGCGGGCACACGCCGCCGGTCTCGCGGGCTGGGACCTGATCGTCGTGGACGAGGCGCACCGGACGTCCGGCCGGATCGGGAAGCCGTGGGCGGTGATCCACGACAACCGGAAGATCCCGTCCCTGCGCCGGCTGTACATGACCGCCACACCCCGGCTGTGGCAGGTGGACGAGGACCAGGAGCAGCAGGGTGGGGCTCCCGGTGAGCTGGTTGCGTCCATGGAGGACGACCCGGACTCCTCCTTCGGCAGCCGGGCGTTCACGTTGACGCTGTCGGAGGCGATCGACCGGGGTATCTGTGCGCCGTACCAGGTGGTGTGTGTGGACATCACCGACACCCAGCTCCAGGCCGCGCAGCTCCTGGGAGCCGAGGGACGCTCGGACCAGGTGCGTGGAGCCCGGCTCGCCGCGCTTCAGACCGCGTTGCTCAAGGCGTCCTCGGAGGAGAACTTCCGGCGCACGCTCGTTTTCCACCATGTCGTCAAGGAGGCCGAGGCGTTCGCGGCCGGCCTGCCGGGGATCGCCGTCCAACTGCACGCCAGTGCCCCGGAGCTGTATCCGGAGAGGATCTGGGCGGACTGGCTGTGCGGTGAACACAAGCCCCTGCACCGGCGGCGTGTCATCGGGGAGTTCACCGACGGAGTCGCCACGGACGGCACGGTCGTCGAGAAGTGCGTCCTGTGCTCGGTGAAGGTGCTGGGCGAGGGCATCGACACCCGTAACTGCGACTCCGTCTACTGGGCGGACGTACGCGGATCCATGCCCGACCTCGTCCAGGCCGTCGGCCGGGCGCTGCGCATGCGGCCCGGTGAGGGCAAGACCGCCTCCCTCGTCGTCCCGGTCCTGCTCGGACCCGGCGAAACGGCCGACAACATGCTCACCTCCCGCGCGTACGGCGGACTGGCGAAGCTGCTGGAAGCTCTCAGGGCACACGACACCCGGGTCGTAGAAGCACTGGCGGAGCGGCAGGCCCCGAGCGCCTACACGCCCGTCCAGGAGGCCGCGCAAGGGCAGGGAAGCCGGAGCGAGGGCAACGGAGCCGATGAACCGTCCAAGCCTGCCCGGCAGTTGCTGAAGTTCAGCACACCGCGCGACCCGGCCGCCCTGGCCGCGTTCATCAGCCTGCGGATCGTCAACCCCGAGCATCAGCACTGGAGGCGCGGGATCGAGGCCGCCGTCGTCTAC
This sequence comes from Streptomyces sp. NPDC057307, assembly GCF_042667665.1. NCBI lineage: Bacteria > Bacillati > Actinomycetota > Actinomycetes > Kitasatosporales > Streptomycetaceae > Streptomyces > Streptomyces sp. NPDC057307. Next base: position 3,287 of record NZ_JBHUZM010000033.1, read on the forward strand.
GTCCGCGAACACGGTGATCTGAAGGTGCCGTTCACGTACCGCGTGCCCCGCGGCGACGACCAGGAGGTGGAAGCCCGAGGGTGGCCGGCCTCCCTGGCCGACTTTCCGCTGGGGCAGTGGATCGCCGATGCCCGGCGCTTCTACGCCCGCGGTGACATGGACGAGGGCCGCGTCGAGCAGTTGGAGAAGCTCGGGATGGTCTGGAGCCATCTCGATGTCGCGTGGGAGGAAGGCCTGGATGTCGCCCGTGGATGGGCCGCCGAACACGGTCACCTCCTGGCCCCTTTGGACGCCACCTACCAGGGTGCGAAGGTGGGCATCTGGCTCAAGAACGCCAGAGCCGCCGCCCGGAAGACTGCCGAGAACGAGCAGCGGCGCGCCGAAGGACTGCCGGTCCAGTCATCGGCATGGGCCATGCCGGAACACCGGCGCGAACAGCTTGAGGACATCGACCCCTCCTGGTGCCCACCCTGGCCGGTGACATGGCAGCGCGCCTTCCACCTCGTCCGGCTCCATCTGGAGGAGGGCGGGACGCTGCCCAGCGCGCCCGGCGAAGTCGTGCGCCAGGGCGAGGACCTCGGGCGGTGGGTGACGTCGGTGCGGCACGGGTGGGACCAGCTCACCGGCGTACAGCAGTGGATGTGCGAACAGGTCCTCGGCATCACACCCGCCACCGAGGAGGAGAAACCGGAGCCGCGCCGTACGCAGGCAGACAAATGGGCCGCCAACCTGACCGCCGCCAGGCAGTACTTCCAACGCGAAGGACACCTGAAGGTCCCACGCAAACACATCGAGACCGTGCTCTCCAGCGACGGCCGGGAGTTGCAGTTCCGCCTGGGCGCGTGGGTCGGCAACCAACGCAGCAGAGCTGCCACACTCACACCAGAACGCGTGGAGCAACTCACCAACATCGGCATGCAATGGGCATGAAGGGCACCATGCCGGTTGTAGACCGGCACAAGTACGCGCGGGCCCGGGCCGGGAAGGGCCGGGCCCGCGCGGCAGGCTCCAGGTCGGTCAGCGGCCGCCGCGGAGCGTGGCGGCTGTCGGCCTAGATGTCGCCGACGGCGAACTGGTCGATCGTCGCGGCGTAGCTGGTGACGCCGCCGAGGACACATCCGGCGCCGAGCTCGATCAGGTTGCTGGTGGTGCGGCCGTTGGCACGTGCGGTGCCGCCAGCGAAGCTGCCGGTGGCGATCGAGCCGCCCTCCAGGGAGAAGGACTGCGCGTCGCCGCGGAAAGTCGACTGGTCGATGACGGAGCGACTTCCGTCGTTCCAGTTGATCGTCACCTTGGCGTAGCCGGGTCCCACCGGTCCGGGGCAGGCACCCGTGAGAGCGGATTCGACCCGGACCGTGCCGCCGGTGATCTCCGGGTGGCTTTCGGATCGGCAGATGCCCATCTCGCCGATGGCGGCGAGCCGCACGGTGTTCTTGCTGAACGTGATGCCGGGGTCGTACTGCACGTTGAGGGAGCCGCCGTTGCAGACGATGTCACCGATGCCGGACGGGGCGGCGGCAGCGGCCGGGCCGAGAGGGGCAAGAGCGATCACCGCGGCCGTGGCAACCGCCGCCGAAATGAATGGACTACGCACGTGAGGGCCTCGTTCCAAACTGGGATGGGGCGAACGAGAGAATCGAATCCGCTTCCGTACCGGCAGGTCCGCGCCGCGCCCGACGCCCCCGCAGCGCCACTCGAACAGCCCACCACCTCTTGCCTGCAGCTCACCCCTCGCCCCTCGTTGCCGACAGCAACCGAATGAGGAGCGAGGAGCGAGAGTCGATCGTCAAGTGGATGGCGACACTGACGCTGGTGTCAGTCGGTGTCCTTGACTGTGCGCCGTGGCATTCAGCGGGTCCGCGCACAGTTCCCCGTTCATTCGACTCCCAGGACCTCGTTGCGCAGAGCGCGCAGCAGGGTCAGCGCGTCGTTGTTGTCGGCGTCGGTGAACGCGTCGATCGCCAGGAGGGTGGACCGGGCGATCCGCTCGGCGGTGGCGGGGTCGTCGCCGGCGAGTTCGGCCTGATTGTGCAGGGCGTCGGTCAGGAGGAAGACGATACGGGCCATCGGATCGGAGCTGATCGCGGAGAGGAGACGGCCGGTTTCGTCGTAGTCCGTGGTGGCGTCGATGCCGAATGCGGAGATCAGGATGCGGTGGAGCGTGTGCTGCCCGTACGCGGCCAGCAGGGCCGGCAGCGGGCGCTCGTCCGCACCGCCCGCCAGAACCGCCAGGCCGTCGTCGTCGTTGCCGACGACGGCCTCCAGCGCGGCCAGGGCCCGCAGGTGCTCATCGTCAGTCAGCTTGATGTCCATGTCACCGCAGAGTAGGCCAACGCCCCGAGCACGCAACGGACTTCGCCCCGAAACCACCCGCCCATCGAGGTTCCCGCGCCTTCTGTACGGGCGACTTCGGCGTCCGGGGTCTCTTCCGGACCGGCACTCCGGGCGGCGGTCAGTGCGTCCGCGATCTGCTCTACGACGCCACGCTCCGCGGTAGCGGTTCGTCTTCGTGAGCGAACCGTGAGCGACGTCCGTCGCGGTCCGGCCGCGACCCCGACCACGCCGCGCCGGTCAACCGGGACCGGGGCCCTCACGGGGTGTCATCCTCCCGTGAGGGGCGTAGTCGGGCGTCAGAGCTGGCCGGACGCCTCGATGGTGATCTTGGACTTGGTGCGTCCGCTCTGGCTGCCGAGCCCTTCGATCTTCGCGACCAGGTCGAGCCCGGCTTGGTCGGTGACCTCGCCGAAGACCACGTGCTTGCCGTCGAGCCACGGCGTCACCACGGTGGTGATGAAGAACTGCGAGCCGTTGCTGTCAGGGCCGCTGTTGGCCATCGACAGCAGTCCCGGCTTGGTGTGCTTGAGGGTGAAGTTCTCGTCGGCGAACTTCTGGCCGTAGATGCTCTTGCCGCCGGTGCCGTCACCCCGGGTGAAGTCACCGCCCTGCAGCATGAACGCGGGGATGACCCGGTGGAAGCTGGATCCGGCGTAACCGAAACCCTTCTCGCCGGTGGCGAGAGCGCGGAAGTTCTCCACAGTCTTGGGGACGACGTCCTCGAACAGGGCGAAGTTGATGCGCCCGGCGGGCACGTCGTCAATGGTGATATCGAAGTAGACCTTGATTGTCATGCAGCCATCCTGACACCTCCCGTCGTCCCGCCTGATCGGCGGGGCCACCGTGCGGGGCGCGCCCGGACCGGCAGCCGTCCGGGGCGCGGCCTGCTAGAGGTCGAACTCCAGGTGTTCGATGTCGGTGAAGCGGACTTCCTCCAGGGAGCCGGCGCGGGTGCCGCCGTCCTGGAAGTAGGTCTCCTTGAGCGCTTCGGCCGCGATCTCCTGGAGCCGCTGGTCGGACGCGCCCTGTTCCTGGGCCTCGAAGAGGCGGGCGGCGTACTGCGGCGGCAGGGCGACGGTCAGGTGTCGGATCCGGTCCTGGTCCGTGGAGCCGATCGGGGCCGTGTAGCCGAGGCGGGCGCGGGTGTCGATGACGATTCCGCCGGTGCTCGCCGCCTTCTCCTTGGCCCTGGCCCGGATCTGCGGCTGCCACCGCTTCCTGACCTCGGTCTCCAGGCGGGCGGCGAGGTCCGGGCGGGGCTTCTTGATCTGGTTCTTCACGTATCGCTCGACGGTGCGCTGGGACACCCGCAGCATCTGGGCGACCGCTTTCGTGCCCTTGAGTTGCTGGACCAGGTAACGCATCTGCGCCCCGGCCGATTTCGGCGTCGGGCGGGTGAACGCCTTCTGCACCGCCGCGTCCAGGCCGTCCCCGATGATGGTCATCGTCTACCTACTCCCCGTTGTCCTGGCCGGTGACGGTGCCGTCCTTGATGTACCGGGCCAGGTTCAGCTCGGGAGCGTCGAACTGCTCCCGTACGCCTTCGCCCCACAGCACGGTCTGCGTGCCCTCGTGCTTCACCAGACCGGGGTTCACTCCGAGCTTGAAGCCGCCCGGCAGTGGCTTGCCCTCCCGGTAGGGCAGGAAGTCCAGCGGGGACTCGCCGTCGACCGCGTAGACGACGCAGTCGGACAGGACCGCGACGGGGTACTGCCCGGTGAACGCCGCGTGCTTGATCAGCTTCCGGTGCAGGTTGATCCGGGTGCGGGAGATGACCGACGCGCGGATGTGCGGGTTCCACGTCGGGCGGGAGAGCGCCCGCCACGGCTGGCCCGGCTTCCACCCCTCACCGCGCGGGCGCTCGCGCAGCTTCCCCAGGCCGCCCTTCACCGTCGCCTTGACCGCCGACACCACGATCGCCAGCTCCGGGTCACGGCCGCGGTAGCCGTCCATCGCCGTGAGGAAGTCCTGCGGCGACAGGTCCGTGCCGACGCCGAGGTCGGCCATGGTGGCGAGGTAGGCGTCGCGCAGCCGGTTGTACCAAGCGTCCAGGTAGCGGCCGTTCTCGTGGCGGACGTATGCCTCGATCGGCGTGACGTCGTAGCCGAGCTCCGCCGCGTAGGCGACGGTGGGCGTCGCGTACCAGGCCGGCCCCTCGGGGCGCTCGCCCTTGGGGGTGAACGGGCTCGGCAGCAGGTTGCCGTCCAGCTCCACCCACTCCTTGCCCGACTTCACGCGCGACAGGTCGACATGGGAGAGGTCGACCAGCCAGCTCCCCGGGAGCTTCGGGTCGAACACCGGCTCCTTGACGTGCGTCGGTGGCCCGAGGCCGACGACCAGCCCGTTGGCGCCGGCGGCGAAGGCCATGTTGACGTCCAGGCCCACCAGGTGGCGGCGCAGGTAGTCGGCGTCGGTGAACGGGCGCGCCCAGTCGTACGCCTCCTCGAACAGCTTCTCCCCCGGGCCGCGGATGTGGAAGCGCGGCAGGTCCGCGAGCAGCGGGTGGCCGTCGGGGGCCTCGCACGGAGCCGGGTCGATCGGGTCCTTCCCCAGGCTGCCGGGGTTGTGTTCGGAGTGCCGTTTCCCCGTCGCGTCGGGCTCGGAGGCGCGGGTCGGCGGGTGCAGTGCGGTCATCAGTTCCAGACCGGTGACGGCGGTGGAGCCGCGTGGGGTCATCACCCTCGACGCGTACGTGCCGAGCAGCCGGGCGAGTTCCGCCGGCGGAAGCTGGCCGGCCGCGCCCCAGTGGCGGGTGTCGAGCGCCTGCCAGGACGGGACGCACAGTTGGACGCAGGCCCGCTCCGAGCCGGTGGCGGGGCGGTAGATCCGCGCCCACGGCCCGAGGCCGCGTTTCGTCAACTTCCAGTCCGCGCGGACCAGTTGTTTGATGACCTTGTGGCCCTCCGGCAGTCTGCCCGCGAGCCGCTCCTCGTCCGTGAGGACGACGGGCAGACCGTAGCGCTCAAGCGCGGCCTCGGTGAGCACGAGCAGCGGGTCGGCCGGCTTGCCCGGACCGGACAGCTTCGGCGCGCCCAGTTTGGCGTCGGTGAGGGTCCACTCGACCAGGGCCGGAATGGACTTGGCGGGCACGTCCAGGACGAGACCGCCGGTGCAGTACGCCAGCACGTGCCCGTCCTGGGCATCGATGACCGCGAGCGGGCCGTTCTCGAAACGCGGGTCGGTCGTGGCCGACGGGGTGTTGGCCGGGGCCACCTTCTTGGTGACCGGCCGTCGCGATGTCGAGTGCGGTCCGGTGGTGCTTGCCGCAGGTGGTGCGGTGACGGGGGCCGGGGCGGGGCGGGTGTTCTCGGCTGCGGTCGGGGTCGTGGTCGTGGTTACGGCCTCGGGCGCGGGCTCAGGCACGGGCTCAGGCGTGGGCTCTGTGGGCGGAGCTGACGGTTCCGCGTTGTCCTGGGTGGGCGGGGCCGCGGCCGCGTCGGCGGGGGCGGGATAGAGCTCCCCGAGCTTTTCCAGCAGCCGGGCGTAGGCGTCCCGTTCCGGGGGGCGGGGCTCGGTCTTCCCCGACTCCCAGCCCGACACCGTGGCCCGGCGCACCTTGAGCGCGGTGGCGACCTCGTCGATCGTCAGGCCGTGCGCGACGCGCAGCCGCTTGCGCTCCGCCGGGGGCGGCAGCGTGGCGCGGGACGCGAGCAGTGCGTCGACCGCGTCGAACAGCTCGGACATGGAGCACCTCCTGGCCGGGACACTATCCCATGAAGCGTACGGATCGCGTGCGTTCGCCGTACATCAGGCGCACATCATGCGTTCGATGGAGGCGGACTGTTTCTCACCTGCGACGCCCTGGTCACCCACGACCAGGTGGACGAGCTGACCGACGTGGCCCTGCTGTTGCCCGGCCACGGCCGGCCCGTCACCGGCGACTTCCGCGCCGCCACACGCGAGGCCCGGCGGGCCGGCCTGCGCTGAACGACAGCGGAGGGCGACCCGCCGGGAGACCCGAGTTCGGGCGCGCCGCCACCGTTCCTCACAGATTCTCCGCCAACCGCCGCAAAGCCGGATGCCGTTCGCGGAGCAGTTCCAGGAACGCCTCGGTGGGCGCGGCGGGGCGGCGGGTCGCGGCGGTGGCGACGTTGAGCTGCCAGGTCAGTTCGTGGTCGGCGACTCTCAGGACGTCCAGGCCCGCGTGGTCGTGGACAAGGAAGCCGCTGAGAAAGCCGATCCCCAGCCCTGCCCGGATGAAATTGACGGCGGTTCCGATGTCGGCGACTTCGAGAGTCACCTCCCTCTCCACTCCCGCGGAGGCGAAGGCCCGGTCCACGACGATGCGGTTGCCGAAGCCCGGCGGGGAGTCGACGAACGGGAACTCGGCCAGTTGTGTCAGCGAAACCTGGCCCGCTCCCGCCAGTGGATGGGTGCTGGGCACGTACAGGAGCAGGGGGGCGACGGCGAGCGGGCGGGTGTTCAGGTCGGTGGGTGAGGGGCCCGGCAGGGACAGGAAGGCCACGTCGAGCCGGCCGTCGCGCAGGTGCTCCAGCAGGCCCGCCGATCCCGCCACCGCGACCCTGAGCCGGACCGTGACCGCGGGATGTCTGGCGTGCAGCGCGGTCAGGAGCCCTGGAAGGTCGACGAGGTCGATCGAGGTGAGTGTGCCGACCGTGACCGTGCCGTGCAGGGCGCCCTGGGTTCGCTGGACGGCGTCCTTGGCGGCGCGCGCGGCGTCCAGCGTTTCCCGCGCCCGGGGCAGGAACGCCCGTCCGGCCACGGTCAAGGCGATCTCTTGGGGACTTCGGTCGAACAGGGCCGAGCCCAACTCCCTTTCCAGTGCCTTGATGGTGGCGGACACCCCTGACTGGACGACGTTCAGCCTCTTCGCCGCTCGGGTGAAGCTGGCGGTGTCGGCGACCGCGAGAAAGTATTCGAGATGGCGTAGTTCCACGCCTCTCATTATCACCTGCCGTGCTGACATTCAGCACTAGGTATCGTTGGACGTGATGGATTCCTGGCGTGACAGTGGTGGGAGCAGCTTGAACCACCAGTCACGACCAAGGAGGCGGGCATGTCTCTCCCGCAGCGGATCGAGGAGCAGCCGCTCCTCGATCCCTACGATCTCGGCGCCGGCCTGAGGCTGCGCAACCGCGTGGTCATGGCCCCGATGACACGGGCCCGTGCGCGGAATGCGGCGCTGGCCCCGACGGAGTTGCACACGGAGTACTACCGGCAGCGCGCCGGCGCCGGACTCATCGTGTCGGAAGGGACCTGGATCAGCCCCCAGGCGATCGGCGCGGTGAATGTCCCGGGCCTGTACAGCCAGGAGCAGATCCGGGCCTGGTCGGCGGTGACGTCGGCCGTGCACGCCGAGGGCGGAGCCATCTTCGCCCAGCTCGCGCACACCGGGGCCGCCTCGCATCCGGACTTCCAGCATGGACGACTGCCGGTCGCTCCCTCGGCGGTGAACCCGGGCGGGAAGGTCTTCACACCGAACGGGCTCACCGACACGATCACGCCCCGCGCGCTGAGTACGCGGCAGATCGCGGACGTTGTGGAGCAGTACCGGTCGGCCGCCGTCAACGCGCGACTCGCGGGGTTCGACGGTGTGGAGCTGCACGCGCAACGGGGGTATCTGATCGCCCAGTTCCTGAATCCGGCACTCAACCTGCGTACCGATGCCTACGGCGGCTCGGCGGAGGGCCGGGCACGGTTTCTGTTCGAGGTGCTTGACGCGGTGGTCGGTGTCTGGGGGCCGCATCGGGTGGGCGTCAAGTTCGCCCCGCACCAGGCGCTGGGCGAGTCGGACGAGGTTTCGCCCGAGGTCTTGGCCGTTCACGAGTACGTGGCCGGTCGTCTCGACGACCATTCGCCGGCCTATCTGCACCTGATGATGACGCGGCGGCCCAATGTGCGGGTGACCGAGGCGCAGCGGCTCGACTCCCTGAAACTCTTCCGGCCGTTGTATCGCGGACCGCTCATCGCGAACGCCGGTCTCGACCAGGAATCCGGCAACACCATCGTTCGTGAGGGGCTCGCCGACCTGGTGTCCTTCGCGGCGTTGTTCATCAGCAACCCCGACCTTCCCCGCCGGTTCGAACGCCGGCTCCCCCTCGCCGAGAGCGATCGCGACACGTTCTACCAGGGCGGCGCCGACGGCTATACCGACTACCCGTCCGTCATGACCTGAGGCGGGACGCACTGCGGCCCGCGCCGCGACGCGTACCGGGACCGCTTCCACCGCCCGCGCCACGCCCGCGTCAGCTCCTCCACGCGTGAAGGGAATGCCCACCCCGGCAGGATCACCATGACCACCGTTCCGGCTCCGCCGCCCGACAACCCGCCGCCGGCCATGTCGTCACGCGGCTCGAACGCGGCAGACCCGGTGGTCGGCGGGCGGATCGCCGGAAAATTCTCCGGCCGTCCTGACACTCGTCGGCGGTTCATCCGCGCCATGCCGATAGGGCTCCTGTCGTATGGCCCCATGCTGAGTTCACCGATGCGTGCCTCACTGGCCGCCCAGGTCACCGGCCCTGTCCTGGGGCCGGAGGACGACGGGTTCGCCGCCGAGTGCGCGCCGTTCAATCTCGCTGTGACGCACCGTCCCGCCGTAGTGGTGGGCGCGGAGAGCAGCGGCGATGTCCAGGCCGCGGTGCGGTTCGCGGCGGCGCACGGTCTGCCCGTCGCCGTCATGGCCACGGGTCACCAGGCGATCGTGCCGGCCGACGGGTCCGTACTCGTCACCACCCGCCGGATGGCGGGGGTCGGTGTCGACCCCGAGGCCCGTACGGCGCGTGTGGCGGCGGGCGCCATCTGGCAGCAGGTGGTCGACGCCGCCGCCCCGCACGGGCTCGCCCCGCTCAACGGCTCCTCCCCCTTGGTGGGCGTCGTCGGCTACACGCTCGGCGGCGGACTGAGCCCGACCATGGGCCGGGCGCACGGCTGGGCGAGCGACCACGTCACATCCCTCGACGTCGTGACGGCCGACGGCGTACTGCGGCACGTGGACGCCGCCACGGAGGCCGACCTGTTCTGGGCGCTGCGCGGTGGCAAGAGCAACTTCGGCATCGTCACAGCCATGGAGTTCGCGCTGTTTCCCGTCGCCCGGCTGTGGGCCGGCGGCCTGTTCTTCGCCGGTGACGACGCGGCGGCCGTCCTGCGCGCGTACGCCGATCTCACCGCCACGGCCCCCGACGCCCTCAGCTCCTCCATGGCGTTCCTGCGACTGCCGCCTCTGCCGGGCGTTCCCGAGCTGCTCGCCGGTCACTTCACCGTGCACGTCCGGATCTCGTACCTGGGGCCGGACCAGGAAGGGGAGCGACTGGTGGCGCCGCTGCGCGCGGCCGCCCCGGTGCTCCTGGACACCCTCGGCCCGATGCCGTACGAGGACTTCGCCCGGATCCACTCCGACCCGGTCGACCCCGCGCCGTTCTCGGAGCACACCGCGCTGTTGTCGTCGATGGCACCCGGCGCCGTCGACGAGATCCTGGCGGCGGCCGGACCGGCCGCGGACTGCCCGGCGCAGTTCGTCGAACTGCGCCACCTCGGCGGCGCGCTCGCGCGGCCGGCGGACAATGCCGTCGGCAACCGGGACGCCCTGTTCGCCCTGTGGATCGTGGCCATCGGCATGCCCGACGACCTCGGACCGCAGATCGCGTACGCCGATGCCTTCCTGGCCCGCGTACGCCCCTGGTCCACCGGCGGGCGCTACCTCAACTTCATCGCCGCCCAGAACACCGGGGCGAGGGAGGTCCGCGCCTCCTACGACGAGGCCGCCTACCACCGCCTGCGCGAGGTCAAGCGACGCTTCGACCCCCACAACCTGTTCCGGCTCAACCACAACATCCCGCCCGCGGAGGACCCCATGAACGACGACACACTCCAGCTCATCGTCGACCGCGCCGCCATCGCGGACGCGGTGCACCGCTACGCCGCCGGCCTGGATCACGGCGATGCCGACCTGTTCGTCTCGTCGCTGACCGAGGATGCCACGGTCGACCTGACACCGGCCACGACCAAAATCGGCCTGGAGTTCCCCGTCCTGACGCCCCGCAGGACCGTGGTGGAGGCGCTGATCCCCACGGTGGGCCCGCTGGACACGAGCCATGTGATCAGCAACATCCGTACGACCGTGGACGGCGACACCGCGAAACTGAGCTGTTACGCGATGGCCCAGCACTTCCCGGCGGGTGAGGGCCCCAAGCCCGAACGGACCAGGCACGCCCTGATGATGAACCGCTACGACGCCGATCTGGTCCGCGACGGCGAGGCGTGGCGTATCAGCCGCCTCGTCATCGACAGCGCGTGGTTCTCCGGCGACCCGTCCGTCCTGCTCCCGGGCGGCTGACCTCGCAGCGCCCACAAAGCCAGGGCTCCCAGCGGAAGCAGCCGAGTTGGACGTCAATGAACGCGGAGAAGGGAAAACACCCCATGAATGAGAACAAGGTTCTGGCAGATCTCGTCCTTTCGGACTCGACGGTTCACGCCACCGTGAGCGCGCCCATCGACCGGGTCGATCTCGCGGACTGGCTGGGGAATCTGTCCGACGAGGAGTACCAGCGTTGCGCGCCGGGCGAGCACAAAGCGTGTGCGCAAGGCATCACCGACGACGGCCGTCGGGAGACGTTGAACGTCGAGATGATCGGCACGACCCTGACGATCCAGCACGCCGTGCACGACATCTTCGAGAGGCACCACCTGCGTCTAGTGTCACTGTCGGACGCGCTCACGCCGAACGGCTGGACCACGTCGCAGGGGATCTGGGAACTGCGCGTCACGGACAACGGTGACGGCACCTGCCGGTTGAGCAACAGCATTCTCGCCCATCCGACCACGGAGGGGATGGACTTCTACGAGGCGAACGGCATCACGTTCGAGCAGGCCGCGGCGGCGCGTCAGGAGGCTTCGGACGCGCACAACCATCGGGAGACGCCGAACTACGCCGCCAGTATCACGCGCAGGGCGCTCGGCGCCCGAGGCGAGTGACGATCGCCGTACGGGCCGGACGGCTCTCGGGGCTGGCTGTCGCGCCTGGCTGTCGGGAGTCCGGTCCCGTTCAGCGGTCGGAGGCGAGAGCGGCCCAGCCGCTTTCGAGGAGGTCGAAGGCGCGAATGACGGCCTGGCGGGGGTCCTCGCTGCCACGGGCGGTGCGGGGGGCTTCGAGGGCGAAGCAGGCCAGGGCCGTACAGACGGGATCGTCAGCGGGCAGGCCGCTCTCCTCCGCGATGACCCGGGAGAGGGCGTCGGTGTGGCGCAGCCACAGGGTCTGGACGTAGTCGCGCAGGGCCGGCGTGGTGTTGACCAGTTCGAAGAACGGGGCGAAACGGGGGTCGCTCTCCGCGGCGGCCATGCGATGGCGCAGTGCGTGCTCGCGCAGCGCGGCGGGGATCGACCGGCCCTCGGGCCGCTCGCGCACGGCGGCGAGCAGGCGGGCCTCCTGGTCGGCGTCCTCGTCGAAGACAAGGGCTTCCTTCACGGGGAAGTGCTTGAACAGGGTGGTGGTGGAGACGTCCGCGGCGTCCGCGATCTCGCGGATGCCGACGTCGTCGTACCCACGCTCCAGGAACAGGCGCAGCGCGGCGTCGGCGATGGCCTGGCGGGTGGCGGCCTTCTTGCGCTCGCGGCGGCCCATCGGCGCCGCCGGGGTGGAGGAGTCTGTCTGGGGCATGCGCACGACTTTACCTCAAAGGTTGCGCAACTTCAAAAGTGCATCGGTTGCACTTAGTGAGTCGGTGTGCTTTTCTGGGGAAGCGGTCGACGGCACAACGTCCCGCTCCTCGCTCCCCGTCTTCCTCCTCCCTGTTGCCTGAAAGGAGTGATCAGCCATGTCCAAGGCCGAATCCCTCCCCTCCGCCCCGCCGGCCGTGCCGAAGAACGTGCGCTGGGTGCTGCTCGGCGTCATGCTCGCGATGCTGCTGTCGATGCTCGACAACATGGTCGTCAGCACCGCGATGCCCACGATCGTCGGCGAACTCGGCGGCCTGGAGCACATCTCCTGGGTCGTGACCGCGTACACCCTCATCACCGCCGTCAGCACCCCGGTCTGGGGCAAGTTCGGTGACCTGTTCGGCCGCAGGCCCATGTATCTGGCGTCCATCGCCGTGTTCATGGTCGGGTCCGCCCTCTGCGGGGCGTCCCAGTCCATGGGCGAGCTCATCGCCTTCCGCGTCGTGCAGGGCATCGGTGCCGGCGGCATCGGCGCGGGCGCCTTCGCGCTGATCGGCGCGCTGGTACCGCCCCGCGAGCGCGGGAAGTACCAGGGCATGACCGCCTCGGTCATGGCGATCGGCACCATCGGCGGGCCGCTGCTGGGCGGGTTCGTCACCGGCCACTTCGACTGGCGATGGGCCTTCTACATCAACCTGCCGCTCGGCCTGGTCGCCCTGGTGTGGCTGTGGCTGAAGCTGCACGTGCCCGCCACGCGTATCAAGGCGAGGATCGACTGGGCCGGCATCAGTCTGCTGACCCTCTCCATCACCGCGATCGTCCTGGCCGCCACCTGGGCGGGCAGCACCTATGCGTGGGGCTCCTGGCAGATCCTGTCGCTCGGCGCCCTCGCCGTGATCGCGCTCGCCGCGTTCGTCGGCGTGGAGAAGCGGGTCAGTGAACCTCTGCTGCCACTCAGTGTGTTCACCGGCCACCGCAACTACCCGCTGGCGATGGTCATGACCCTCGCCGCCGGTGTGGTCATGTTCGGCGCGGGCCTCTATCTGCCGCTGTTCCAGCAGAACGTCCAGGGCGCCTCGGCGACCGACTCCGGCCTGCTGATGCTGCCGATGATGATCCCCGTCGTGATCGTCTCCACCATCGCCGGAAAGATCATGTCCGCCACCGGGAAGTACAAGATCTTTCCCGTCGTCGGGACCGTGTTCCTCACCGTCGGGCTCGGCCTGCTGGCCACCATGGACGCCGACACCTCATTCGCGCTGACCGGCCTGTACATGGTCCTTGTCGGCATCGGCCTGGGCTTCACGATGCAGATGGCCGGCACCATCGCGCAGAACAGCGTCTCCCTGCGCGACATGGGCGCCGCGATGAGCTCGGCCAACCTCTTCCGCAGCCTGGGCGGATCCCTCGGCGTCGCCGTCTTCGGCTCGCTGTTCACCCGCGCCGTCCAGCAGGGCCTGCCCACCGGCGCCGACCCCGACCCGAACGCCTCGCGCGACCTGCCCGCCGGCGCCAGGGACGCCTACCTCACCGCGGTCACGGACGGCACCAGCCACATCTTCCTCACCGCCGCGATCGTCTGCGCCCTCGCCTTCATCGCCGCGCTCGTCGTCATCGAGGTCCCGCTCAAGAAGGCCGGTCCTCCCGCACCCGCCACGACCCACGAGAACACCCCCGAGACCGTCACCGTCGCCACGGCCGACTGACCTCACCCCCGCGCACGGCAGCACAGTGCCGCGAGACATGAGCTGCAATGCATGCGCCGCGAGACGTGCACCACAAGACATGCGCCGCGAGATATGAACGGAGCACCACCATGAACACCTCCTCCACCCCCCGTATCGGGGAAGCAGCCACGACCGTCGCCGTCGTCAACGCGCGAGTCTTCGACGGCGACCGGACCCTGGAGGCGACCACCGTCGTCTTCGACGACACCGGCATCCTCGCGGTGGGCGGGGACGCCCCCGAAGGTGCGCAGGTGGTCGACGCCGCGGGCGGGACACTGCTGCCCGGCCTGATCGACGCCCACGTTCACACCAATGCCGAATCCCTCGCCCTGGCGCTGCGGTTCGGGGTGACCACCGAGCTGGAGATGCAGGGCACGCACACCGCCCACAACCGCGCGCACATCACCGACGACGACACCGTGGCGGACGTACGCTCCTCCGGATTCGGCATCACCCCGCCGGGAGGCCACCCCAGCGAACTGTTCCCCGAGGGCTTCCGCCCCGGACCGCCGCCCGGTGCGAACGCCGGAGCCAAGCCGTCGGGGCCGGCGCCGCTGATGCCGTTCTCCACGACCCCCGAGGAGGCGGTCTCGTTCATCCCGCAGCTGATCGAACGCGGCTCGGACTACATCAAGTTCATGGTCGACGACGGCTCCGTCGAGGGCCACCCGGGCCTGCCGATGCTCGACCGGGCGACGTTGAACGCGGGTGTCGCCGAAGCCCAGCGGCACGGCAAGCTCACCGTCGCCCACGCCCTGACGATCGAGGCGACCCGGATGGCGATCGACGCCGGCATCGACGGCCTGGTCCACCTGTTCATGGACGGCCCCCACACCGACGAGATCATCACCCTGATCCGGGACTCGGGTGCCTTCGTCGTACCGTGCGTCGTGCTGAACGCCTCCATGATGGGCATCACCGGCGACCGGCTGGCCGACGACACACGTGTCGCCGACCGCCTGGACGACGCCTGGATGAAGACCCTGCGCAGCAGCTTCAACCACTACCCGCAGGGCAGGATCACCGACGTACTGGGGTCCGTGCGCGCCTTGCAGGACGCCGGCGTCGACCTTCTCGCCGGTACCGATGTGTCCATGCCGATGCCGTTCCTCGGCGGGCTCGCCCACGGCGCAAGCGTCCACCACGAACTGCAGTACCTCGTGCAGGCGGGCCTGACCCCGGCGCAGGCGCTGCGCGCGGCCACCTCCACCACCGCCCGGCGCTTCGGCCTGAGCGACCGGGGCCGCATCGCGGTGGGGCTACGTGCCGACCTGCTGCTGGTCGACGGGGACCCCACCACCACCATCGGCGACACCCTCAACACCCGGGCGGTCTGGCGTCGTGGGGTCCGGCTGGCCGCCTGACCACTGGTCGTACGCCGCCGGCCACCGTCCTGGATCGACCGAGCCGGATGGTTCGAGCCTGATGGTCCGACCTGAACCGGCGACCTGATCCGTCCGACCTGAATCGGCGACCCGAATCGTGCGCCGTGGATCGTGTGAACGGGCCGGCGGCTCATCCCGAAGTCCCCCTGGGCCGCGGTACCCCGGTATCGCGACCGGCCGTGAATCAGCCCGTGGTACCGGGTGCCGGGCCGCTCGCCCTTCCTACTGTCGGGGAAGGACCGGCGGACGAAGTACTCCCGGGACTGTCCACGCGTCGGACGACAGAGGAAGCATGATGATCGAAGTAGAGCGGCTGAGCAAGAAGTACGGGGAGAAGACCGCCGTCGACGGGCTGGACTTCACCGTCAAACCCGGCGTGGTCACAGGATTCCTGGGGCCCAACGGCGCCGGGAAGTCCACCACCATGCGCATGATCGTGGGTCTGTCCACGCCCACCAGCGGGTCGACGAAGGTCAACGACCGTCCCTACGCGGCGCATCGGGCACCTCTGCGGGAGCTGGGCAGCCTGCTGGAGGCCAAGTCGATCCACCCCGGCCGCTCCGCCTTCGACCACCTCAACTCCCTCGCGCTCACCCACGGCATCTCCCGCCGCCGGGTGCGTGAGGTCATCGAGCTGACCGGCCTCGCCCCGGTCGCCCGTAAGCCCGCCGGCGCGTTCTCCCTGGGCATGGGCCAGCGCCTGGGCATCGCCGCGGCGCTGCTCGGTGACCCGCAGACGGTAATGCTGGACGAACCCGTCAACGGGCTCGATCCCGAAGGGGTGCAGTGGATCCGTAACCTCCTCACCGGGCTCGCGGCCGAAGGACGTACCGTCTTCGTCTCCTCGCACCTGATGAGCGAGATGGCACAGACGGCCACCGCCCTCATCGTCGTCGGCCGGGGCAGGCTTCTCGCCGACACCACGGTCGACCAGTTCATCCTCGACGCGGGCGGCCACAGCGTGAAGGTCGTCACCGCGGAACCGAACCGGCTGCGGGACCTGTTGCTCGGACCGGACGTGGAGATCACCGGCGCCACGGGCTCGGGGGAACTCCGTGTCACCGGCCTGGACGCGCGGCAGATCAGCACGACCGCCTTCGAGTACGCGATCCCGGTCTACGAACTGACCCCACAGGCCGTCTCCCTCGAAGATGCCTTCATGGCCATGACCGGTGACGCCGTCGAGTACCACGGCACCACCGCCGGCACCCCCCTCAGGAGCACCGTATGAACACCCTGGTCACCGAAACCGCTCCCGCGGGGCCCCGACCCGCCGCCCACAGGGTCACCGGCACCCGCGTGCTGCACTCGGAATGGGCCAAGCTCTGCTCGCTGCGTTCCACCTGGGTCACGCTGGGACTGACACTGGTGGTCCTGATCGCCTTCGCGTTGATCTTCGCCTCGTCGTACGCGCCGGACGAGGAGGGGCCGATGTCGGACATCGGCGACGGCGTCGCCGTGGCTCTCGGCGGGATCAACTTCGCGCAGCTGACGCTGGGGGTGCTCGGCGTCCTGGTCATGGCGGGCGAGTACTCCACGGGCATGATCCGCTCCACCCTGTCGGCGGTCCCGGCCCGCCTGCCCGTCCTGTGGTCCAAGATCGCCGTGTTCGGTGTGCTCGCCTTCGTCGTCAGCACGGTCGCCGCGTTCGTGGCGTTCCTGCCGGCCCAGTCCATGCTGAGCGGCTCGGGGATCGAGGTGGGCCTGTCCGACGCGGGAGTGGTACGCAGTCTCCTGGGCGCCGGGGTGTCCCTGGCCCTGATGGGTGTGCTGGGCGTGACGACGGGAGCCCTGCTCCGCTCGGTCGCCGGTGGCATCGGTCTGCTGGTGGGTCTCCTCATGCTGCTGCCGTTCTTCTCCGATCTGCTGCCCACCGCCCTGAACGAGACGGTGAGTCCCTATCTGCCCGGCAACGCGGCGGCCTCGATGTTCACCCTCCACCCGGCAAGTGACAGCCTCAGCCCCGGAATCGGCCTGGTGGCCCTGGTGGGCTGGGTGGCCGTCGCGGCGGCCTGTGCCGCGTGGCGACTCAAGCGTTCCGACGTGTGAGCGGCGCGGGAGCGCGAACAGATCCCGGCCGCCACGACCGCTCCCCGCGGTCGCGGCGGCCGGCCGCCTGGGCGGGTCACCTTCACAGAGAGCGGGAAGCGATGGAGTCGGCCCACGCACGGCGGGGGGATCTGCTCCCGCCCGAACTCGACGTACTGCGTGGCAGTGCCCTGGTGCGGCGGGCCGCGGGCTGGGCCGGCGCCCTGCGCAAGGTGAGCCGCGAACACCCGGTGCACTTGGACGTCCTGCTGGCACTGCTCGTGCTGGCGAGCGGGCTCCTCGATCTGTACGACCCCAGCTCCGGGCCGGTGCCGGACGTGTCCGTGGAGTCCCTGGGCCCGGGGACCTCCGTACTGGTCGCGGGCGCGATGGCGGGCCAGGCGCTCCCCCTTGTCCGGCGTCGCCGGGCCCCGTCCGCCGTGCTGGCGACGGTGCTGTTCTGCTGCCTGCTCCAGTGGTTCCTGTCCTCCGACTTCGGGACCGCCATCGGCAGTCTCATGATCGCCCTGTACTCGACGGCCCGCTACGGCCGGATCAGGAGACTGCCGTGGTCGGCCCTGTGCGCCACGGCAGCTCTCGGCGTCATCACCCTCTGGGTCAAGCCGTTCACCGAGCAGACCCTGTACGCGCTCTTCTTCTCGTACTGCGCCGCCACCGCCGCCCTCGCCGTCGGCCTGGTCTTCCGCGTACGGGAGGGGCAACTCACCGCCCTGGCCGACCGGGCCGCGCAACGGGAGGTCGACCGCGAGCAGCGCGAGCAACTCGCCGTCTTCGCCGAACGCGCCCGCGCCTCACGGGAGATGCACGACATCGTCGGCCACCATCTCGCTGTGATCATCTCCCTCGCCGACGGCGCCGCGGCCGGCTCCGACACCGGTCGCGGGGCGGAAGTCCTGCCCATCATCGCCGGCACCGGGCGCCAGGCGCTGAGCGAGCTGCGCCGCGCGCTCGGCGCCCGGTGTGAGAGCCCCGGCGAGCGGGAGGCCACCGAGGGCCTGGCTCCGCAGCCGGGAACCGCCGATCTCGCGGGGCTGCTTGAGCGCGCCCAAGCCGCCGGTCCGCGCATCTCCTACCGCACGGAGGGCGATCACCACGTCGTGTCGCCCGGGGTCCAACTGGCCGTCTACCGCATCGTGCAGGAAGCCCTGACCAACTGTCTCAAGCACGCGGGACCCGACACCTCCGTCCAGGTGGCCTTGCGCGTCACCGGCCAGGAGGTGGATCTGCGCATACTCGACAGCGGTCCCCCGGCGCCGAGACCGGTGGCTGCCACCACCGACCGCGCCGACCGTGCCGGCCGCACTCATCGCACCGACCGCGACGGTCACGCTCACCGCACCGGCCGCGGGCTCGTGGGCATCGCCGAACGCGCAGCCCTCTGCGGGGGCCGAGCCGGCGCCGGGGCGACGGCGAGCGGCGGCTGGCTCGTGCACGCAACCCTGCCCCTTCTGCCGCCGCCCGCACTCGGAGAGAACCCCCTATGACCACGGTCCTCGTCGTCGACGACCACGCGCTGCAGCGCCTTGGATTCCGCATGCTTCTCAATGCCGACCCCGGCACGGACGTCATCGGGGAGGCCGCGAACGGTGCCGAAGCCGTACGACAGGCAGCCGAACTGCGCCCCGATGTGGTGCTGATGGACATCCGCATGCCCGGCGTGGACGGTATCGAGGCCACCCGCCGGATCATGGCGTCCGGCGGCCGGTCCCGTGTCCTCGTGGTGACCACGTTCGACCTGGACGAGTACGCCTACGGTGCGCTGCGCGCAGGCGCCAGCGGGTTCCTCCTCAAGGACGCCCTGCCGGGTGAACTCACCGCCGGCATCCGCGCGGTCGCCGAGGGAGACGCCGTCGCGGCGCCGGCACTGACCCGTCGGCTGCTGGACACCTTCGTCCGGCAAGGCCCGCAACCGGGCGACCGGGCCGGTGGCACGGACAGCGACCCCCGGCTGGCCGGACTCAGCGAACGGGAGGGCGAGGTCCTGCTGGCCATGGCACAGGGCCTCACCAACAGCGAGATCGCCGCCCGGCTGGTGCTGGCCGAATCCACCGTCAAAACGCACGTCAGCAAAGTCCTCGCCAGGATCGGCGCGCGCGACCGTGTCCACGCCGTCATCATCGCGTACGAGGCGGGACTCGTAGGAACTCGCTGACCGGGCGCGCCTATTGACCGGTCGGCCTGTTGACCTGACGGGCCGCCGGCCCATCGGCCCGTTCACCTGACGGCCCGCTGACCCACGGCCCGCTGCCCCGCCGCTTCCCGCGCCGGCCCGTGGCAGCCGGGAGACCCGTCGCCCCTTCCCGTACGACGGCCGGTCTCCGCCCACGTACACCCTCAGGCACTGCGTCCCCCGGCGTCCCCCCGGCGCCCGCCGGTGTCGGCGGGTCGTCATCCCCAAGTCCCCTCGCGGTCGGTACCCCGGTACCTTGCCCAGCCCCGAATCAGCCCCGTGGTACCGAGGGTTGGGCCGCTTCCTCTTCTTACGCTGAGGGCAAGGCCGCGGGCGGACACACGCTCGAACATGCCTCACCACGAGAGCTTGCGATCGCGTCTGCAATGCTCCCCCGCCCCCACCGACGGGTCACCGTTCCCACACCACCCGGGCGTGGAACGGCGCCGGCCCGATCCGGCCGGGGGTCTCAAGCGAAAGGGCTGTCCTATGTGCGGGATCCATCGCCGTACTTTGCTGAAAACCGTCGGCGCTAGCGCCGCGGTCGCCGGAGCGTCGGCGCTGACGTCCGGCTGCAGCAGCGAGAACGACACCAAGGCGCCAAGCCGGAAAAGCTCCGGGATGACCTCCATCGAAAACGTGAGGATCTTCGACGGAGAGCGCGTCATCAGCGCACGTACTGTCGTCATCGAGGGCCACAAGATCGTCCAGGTCGGCGGCAAGACCCCGAACGGCGCCACCGTCGTGGACGGTTCCGGCGCCACGCTGATGCCCGGCCTGATCGACGGCCACACGCACACCTCGGACGACGGGTTGAAGAACGCGCTGCTCTTCGGCGTGACCACCGAACTCGAAATGCAGGGCGGGGGCCACGACCCCAAGAAGATCGACAACCGCGACGACCTCGCGGACGTCCGGTCGGCCGGCACCGGGCTCGGGGCGCCCGGCGGCCACCCGGCTGAACTCTTCCCCGAAGGGGGTCCGCCCGGTGTCCCGACCGGTGCGGACACGGAGGACGGGTCCGGTCCGCCGCCGGACGAGGGGGTTTCGAACCCGCAGGAGGCGATCAAGCTCGTCCGCCGGGTCGTCGCGGACGGAGCCGACTACGTAAAGATCATGATTGAGGACGGTTCGACTCTCGGCGCGCCCAACCTGCCCGCCCTGAGCAACGACACGATCGTGGCCGGCGTGGCCGAAGCGCACAAGCTCGGCAAGATGGCGGTGGCACACGCACTGTCCGTGCGGGCCTTCGAGCAGGCGATCGACGCGAAGATCGACGGCCTGGTCCATCTCTTCATCGACCAGCCCGCCGACGCCAAGATCGTACGCAAGATCGCGGACGCCGACGTGTTCGTCACCGCGTGCCTGTGTCTCAACAGGTCGATCATGGGCGAGACGGGCGCCGAACTCGCCGCCGACAAGCGTGTGAGCTCCAAGCTCAGCAAGGAGTGGCTGGACACCCTGCGCCACGGCAGCCTCAACCATTACCCGGAAGGAAACTTCGACGACGTCCTCGGGAGCGTCCTCGCGCTCCACAAGGCGGGGGTGGACATCCTGGTCGGCACCGACGTCTCGGTGGCCGTGCGCTACCTCGGCGGACTCGCCCACGGCGCCAGCGTCCACCACGAACTGCAGCTCCTGGTCCGGGCGGGACTCACCCCCGCCCAGGCCCTGCGGGCGGCCACCTCCGTCCCCGCACGCCGCTTCAGCCTCAAGGACCGGGGCCGCATAGCGGAGAACCTGCGCGCGGACCTCCTCCTGGTCGACGGCGACCCCACTCGTAACATCTCGGACACTCTGTCCATCCGCGACGTGTGGCGCCGAGGAGCCAGACAGCCCGGCCACTGACACAACCGCCGGCTTCACCGGGCGCCGGGCGTGTGCCGTGCCCGGCGCCCGGCGCTCGTAGCGACCATCCCCGTTGGCGCGGGGATGGTCCGTCCGGACCTCCTGCGAACGGCGCTCCTCCGGGTGGTCGTGAGCACGATGTGGTCATGAGCACGATCTTGCCGGGAGGTGCGCTCGGGCGTCCCAGTCCGGGGAACTGCGCGGCGTTCGAGTGTTCCGGCGGCGTGGGCGTGGTCGAGGGCGGCCGGCATCGAGGACTACGAGCGTATGTCTCGACGCACATGAGGGATACGAGCGTAACCTTCACGGCGTAAGGTGATGGCATGGAAGCCACCGGAACGCCGGCCTCGGCCGCACCGAGACAAGGCCGCGCCCGCAACCGTCGCGGCGAGGGCGGGCGCCTGCGTGAGGAGATCATCACCGCCGCGGTGGAACTCCTGGACGAAGCGGGCGACGAACGCGCCATCACCCTGCGATCGGTCGCCCGCCGGGTCGGGATCGCCGCCCCCTCGATCTACCCGCACTTCCCCGACCAGCCGGCCATCATGCTCGCCGTCATGCAAGGAGAGTTCGCGGACCTGCGGGACGGCCTGCGCTCCGCGGTGGAGAACGCCGGGGACGACCCTCGTCGGCGGATGTACGCCGTGTGCGACACCTATCTGGATTTCGCCCAGGTCCATCCCGAGCGCTACCGCACGATGTTCGGCGGCCTCTGGATGCCGGATCCGGACGACAGTTCCGTGACGAAAGAGGATCTGGCCGCTCTCGGCGACGAAACCATGCGGATCCTCATCGACACCCTCGCCGACTGCGCCGCCGGCGGGCAGTCCACCAGCACGGACCCGTCAAGCGACGCCGTCGCGCTCTGGCTGGGACTGCACGGACTCGCACATCAGCGAGCCCTGGCCGAGGCCCTCCCCTGGCCCACCGACATCGCCGACCGGATCATCACCGCGCTCGCCCACCTGAACACGTGAATCCCGGGTGCAGGTGATCTCGAACCTGGCGACACCGGCCGTCTGGACCAAGCCAGTTGGGCTTGACCATGGTCTGGGCCCAGGTGGCGAATTGAGGTTCTGTCAGCAGGTCGGAGGCCCGGTGGTCGAGATGGCGACCCACCGCGCTCTGCTTACCGGAGCGAGGTCGAAGCACACGCTCAGAGCCGGCAGCTGATCTCCATGCCGTCCTCGACCGGGAAGGTGACGCTCTGGTACCCGTTCCGCGGATCGCGCAGATAGTCGAGGCACGGCGCCAGGGCCGGCAGGTCCACGTCGTCGGTCACGACGAGGGTGCCCGGTGCGAGGCGCGGTTCGAGCAGGCGCAGTACGGGCAGGCAGAGGTCCTTCCAGCCGTCGAGGAGCAGGAAGTCCACCGTGCCGTCCACTCCGGCGAGGGTGTCGCGGGCGTCGCCTTCGAGGACAGTGATCAGGTCGTCCAGGCCGGTCTCGGCGAAGGTGCGGCGGGCGGCGGCGGCCTTGTCCGCGCTCAGTTCCGTACTGACCACCCTGCCCGTGCCGTTGTCCCGTACGGCGGCGGCCAGGTGGAGCGTGGAGATCCCGAAGGACGTACCGAACTCGACGACGGTGGCCGGTCGCGCGGCCCGGATCAGGTTGTAGATGAGCTTCCCGCCCTCGGCCGAGATCGGCATGTACACCTCGGCGTTGACGTCCGCCAGTTCCTGCGGGGTCGCGCGGGCGAAGCCGCCGGGCCGTGCTGCTTCGATCCGGGCGCCGGTCACCTCGTCCTCGGCGGCCCGGGCGAACATCGAGTCGAGAGCGGATACGACGCGGGGGTCGTGGAGCGTGCTGGTCTGTGTCATGAAATCTAGACTAGACGCACCGTTGCGTTGCGTCTAGAAGGAACTGGCCTACTCTTGCCCCGTGGACGCAGACATGGACCGAGGACGTACGGTCGCCGAAGGTAAAGGCGCAGGCAGCGGCTCAGACAACGGCGCTGGCGAAAGCGCGGGCCGCGCGGCGCGGCAGCACCACGGCAACCGGCACGGCCGCAGCGAGCGGGCGCGGCAGGCCGTACTCGAAGCCGCCGACGACCTCCTCGTCGAGAAGGGCTTCTCCGGCGTCACCATCGAGGGCATCGCCACCAGCGCCGGGGTCGCCAAACAAACCATCTACCGCTGGTGGAACACCAAGACCGACATCCTGCTGGACGCCTTCCTCCAGGACGCGGCCGAAGCCCTCAGCCCGCCCGACCACGGCGACCTGGCCGAGGACCTGCGCGCCCATCTGCACCAACTGGCCCAGTTCCTCACCCGGTCCGACGCGGGCGCGGTCTTCACCGCCCTGCTCGGACACGCGCAGCACGACCCCGCCTTCGCCGCCGTCCTGCGCGACCGCTATCTCGACGAGCAGCGCAGGCGCGACCGGCTCCCGCTGGAGAACGCGGTGCGGCGCGGCGAACTCCCCGCCGGACTCGACACGGCGGCCGAGGTGGACCAGCTCGTGGGGCCGATCTACCACCGCGTTCTGGTCACCGGGGACCCCGTCGACCGGGCCTTCACCGACCTGCTCGTCGACAACTTCCTGCGCCGGCTGTCCCCGGCTCCCGCCGCCCCGGAGCACTGACCCGACGGCACCGGAACGCCTCCCCAGGGCCGCGGTATTCGAGGAACTCCTGGGGCTTGTGGTGCTGTCGAGGCACGTGTCGTGGTTGGGACATGTCGCACCTGTGCCACCGGAATTCAGTGACACCCATGCGCCGTCAACGGATTCTGTGCAGCAGATGAACTTCTCGCTTCGCACAACGGAAGGCATGGGACCAGATGAGACGGATCCGCCTCGTGGCGGCAATATCGGTGGGACTGACCCTGGCCGCCGGCGCCGTGGCGCCCGTGTCGGCCGCTCCCGGTGATGCACAGGACAGGTCGGCGGCGGGCGGCGCGGCCGGCTCGGGCAGCGTCTCCGTGCGCCTGATCACCGGTGACCGGGTCACTCTCGGTACGGATGGTGACGGCGGCCGGATCGTCTCGGTCGAGCCGGGAGCGGGCCGTCGGGGCGTCGTCTTCCGGACTCTTGAGCAGGACGGCCGACTCAGCGTTCTGCCCTCGGACGCCGGGGAGTTGGTCTCGGCCGGCCGTCTGGACCCCAAGCTGTTCGACGTGACGTCGCTCGTCGCCCAGCGGTACGACGAGGCGCACACCACCGCGCTTCCGCTGATCGTGGGCGGCGGCGACGGGAAGGCGGGCGCCGCGGTGCGGCGGCTCACCGACTTCGCCGACGAGGATTCTCCCACCCGGCGCCTGGCGAGCATCGACGCCCAGGCGGTACGGGTGCCCCGCGCTGACCTCGGCGCGTTCTGGAAGCAGTTGGCGCCCGCCGGGACGCGTACCGGGTCGGGCATGAACAGCGCCGCCGTCGGCGCGGTGCCCCGGATCTGGCTGGACGGACGCGTCAGCGCCGATCTGGACCGCAGTACGGCCCAGATCGGCGCCCCTGACGTATGGAAGACCGGTCTGCGGGGCGAGCGCGTCAAGGTCGCCGTCCTCGACACCGGCGCCGACCAGACCCATCCCGACCTGGCGGGCCGGATCGCCGCCGCCAAGGACTTCTCCGGCAGCTCCGGAACGGGGGACGGGTTCGGACACGGTACGCACGTCGCCTCGATCGTCGGCGGCAGCGGAAAGGCGTCGGACGGCACCCGCCAGGGAGTCGCCCCCGCGGCGGAGTTGATGATCGGAAAGGTCCTCGGCGACGACGGCTTCGGCAGCGAGTCGCAGGTCATCGCCGGGATGGAATGGGCCGCGGCGGAGGGTGCCGAGGTCGTCAACATGAGTCTGGGCTCGGACGCCCCGAGCGACGGCACCGATCCCATGAGCCTCGCGGTGAACGAGTTGAGCGAGAGCAGCGGCGCGCTCTTCGTCGTGGCCGCGGGCAACGCCGGCCCGGCGCCGGGCACCGTCGGCTCACCCGGCGCCGCGGATGCCGCGCTGACGGTCGGCGCGGTGGACCGGGACGACTCGCTGGCCGAGTTCTCCAGCCGTGGGCCCCGGCCCGGCAACTACGGTGTCAAGCCCGATGTGACGGCTCCGGGCGTCGGGATCGTGGCGGCGCGCGCGGCGGGCACCACCATGGGTGACCCGGTGGACGAGCGTTATACGGCGGCCTCGGGCACATCGATGGCCACTCCCCATGTCGCCGGTGCGGCGGCCCTGCTGACGCAGCGGCATCCCGACTGGTCGGCGGCGCGGATCAAGGACGCGCTGATCAGCACCGCCCGTGTCATCGCCGGCCAGCAGGTCACCGAACAGGGCGGCGGGCGGATCGACGTGGCCGCCGCGGCGCTCGGCGCCGTGACCGCCACCGGCACCGTCGCCCTCGGCCCCTTCGAGGCGGGTGACGACCAGACCCGTACCAGCACACTGCGCTACACCAACACCTCGGACAAGGAGGTCACGCTCGCGCTCGCCGTGAAGCTGGCCACCAGCGGCGGCCGTGAACCCGCCGACGGCGCGGTGCGTCCGGGCGCGGACTCCGTACGCGTCCCGGCGGGCTCGACGGCCGAGGTGCCCCTCACCGCGGACCCCGTCCGTGCGGCGCGGGGTGACTACTTCGGTCACGTGACCGCGACGCCGTCGGACGGTTCGGCCCCCGTCCACACCACATTGAGCCTGGTCGTCCAGGGCCCCACCCACAAGCTGACCGTCAACACCTACGACCGCGAAGGCAAGCGGGTCCAGGCGCTGCCGACGATCTGGGGCGCCGACGGATTCGTCGAGTACACCAGCCTCGACCCGGCCGTCGCCGAGGTCGAGGAGGGCACGTACCAGCTCGACCACGCCACCCTGGACACGGCGCGGGACGGCGAGGAACTGCGCCAGATCGTCCTGCCCGAGGTGAAGGTCACCAAGGACATGGCCGTCACGCTCGACGCACGCCGCACCACCCTGGTCGACATCCGCACACCCCGTCCCGCCGAGCAGCGCGGCATCCTCAGCTACCAGACGTACCGGAAGATCGACGGACACGGTCTGATCCAGGGCACGATGTACTTCGACGTCGCCAAACGCCTGTACGTCAGCCCCACTCCGGCCGTCACGGACGGCACATTCGAGTTCGCCTCCCGCTGGCAGCTCACCGCGCCTCTCCTCGAAGCGACCGTGCCGGGCACCGAACTCGCTCTCGGCGCCTACTACATGCCGTCCTCGGCCCTGTTCGACGAGCGGGGCGAGCGCCTGACGGCCGTCGACGCGGGCGACGCGCGGGCACCGGCGTTCGGCAAGGGCAAGGTGCGTGGCAAGCTCGCCGTCCTCACCGACGAGGACGGCGTCAACGAACGGGACCTCGTCGCGAAGGCGGCGGCCGCCGGCGCCCGCGGTCTGATGGTCGTCCACTCCTCCGACATCGCCTGGACCCGCTGGCGGCCCGACGGGGAACGGCTGGCCCTGCCCACCGTACGGATCGGCGCGAGCCAGGGCGCCGAGCTGCTGAAGCGGATCAACAAGCGCTCCACCACGGTGCGGTTCACGGGCACCTCGCGCAGCCCGTACTTCTACGACGTGATGCAGGTGTCCTCGCAGCGGATCCCGGAGCGTGTGATTCACACGGTGTCCGAGCGCAACAGCGCGGTCGTACGGAGCACGTACGCCGACAACGGCGGCTCGCCGTGGGCGGCGGAACAGCGCTTCGCCCGGCGCCCGTACCAGGACTTCGTCTGGAACCAGTACACCCGCCATGTGCCGACCGGCCTCGAACGCACCGAGTACGTCAGCGCGGGAGACACCAGCTGGCAGCATCTGGTTCACTACGAGACCACCTTCGACATCGACACGCCGCTGAAGGTGGGCCTGGGCGACACGCCCCGCACCTACCGGCCGGGCGAGCGCGTGGCCGAGACCTGGCAGGGGGCCGTCGCCCGGCCGTCCATTCCGCGCGGCACCGCGACCCCGTCGGTCCGTGAGGGGAACGTACTCTCGCTGCGGATCCCGGAGTTCACCGACTCGACGGCCGGGCACCGGTCGCGGCTGCTCCTCGGTGGGGGCGGGATCGGCGGTTCCGGTACGGCGGGGGCCCGTGAGCCCGGTGACACTGCGGCAGCCGTGCTGTACCGCGACGGGAAGAAGACCGCCGAGGCCGACGGCGCCTGGACGGACTTCACCGTGCCGTCCGGCGCGGCCGACTACCGGCTGGACCTGACGACGTCCCGGACCTCGCCGGAATGGGCGTACGGGACGGCCACCGACACCTCGTGGTCGTTCCGCTCCGGCGCCACCGGAAGGACGGCGACGCTGCCGCTGCTCCAACTCGACTACGACGTACCGGTCGACGCGTACAACGCGGTCGGCCGCGGCCGGGCGCACACGGTCGGACTCACCGTCCGCGCCCAGGACGGACTGCCCGCGCCACGCGGTGTGAACGTCAAGGTCGAGGCCAGCTACAACGACGGGAAGAGCTGGGAGCGGGCCACGGTCAGGAGCAGCGGCGACGGCGGCTTCTCGGCGAAGATCGCCAGGCCGGAGCGGCAGCGCGGCGACGCGTACGTGACACTGCGCGTCACGGCCGAGGACTCCTCGGGCAACCGTGTCCGGCAGACGGTCGAACGCGCCTACCTGCAGCGCGGATAGCGGGAGAGGGGTTCTGTTCTGAGCACCGGTGGGCGGGCGGCGGGAAGCACCCGCCCACCGGTGTGCGGTACACACGATGCAGTACGGTATGAATTATTCGAAGGTGCGTGGATGTGAGCGCATGGGGGCCGAGGTCTCAGGAGGGCGCCGTGGCGCTGGAGGCCGCCGGGGTATCCGCAGCCGAGGAAGCCGTGTACCGGCTGCTGATAACGACCGGTCCGCTCACCGCCGCCGATGTCGCCGACCGGCTCGGACTGGACGTCGCGGACGCCCGTGACGTACTGACCGGTCTCACGGCCAAGGGGATGGCCAGCCACACCGACGGACTGCCGCGCCGGTACCGGCCGACTCCCCCGGATGTGGCGCTCACTCCCCAACTGAAGCGCAACGCGGACGCGTTGGACCTCGCGCGTATCGAGGTCACCAGTCTTCTGGAGACCTACCGGGACACCGCGCGCCGTCAGGACCCGGGCCGGCTCATCGAGGTCATCACCGGCGGCGAGGCCCTGCGCCAGCACCTGCGGCAGATACAGGCGAGCGCGCGCGACGAGATGCTCTGGTTCTGCAAGGCCCAGTACGTGGCGATGCCCTCGGGCAGCAACAACGCGGAGTTCGACGCGCTGGGCCGCGGTGTGACCTACCGGGTGCTGTACGAGAAGGCATTCTTCGACGACGAGGGCGCGGTGGACAACGTCGTGGAGGGCGTACGCGCCGGGGAGATGGCCAGATCCGTGCCCCATCTGCCGTTGCGCCTCGCGGTGGCCGACCGTGCCATCGCCATCTGCCCGCTGGTTCCCGGCGGTCCGCACGGCAGCCCGAACGAACCGACCACCGCGCTGGTCCGGGACAGCAGCCTCCTGGCCGCCCTCATCGCGCTGTTCGAACGGTACTGGGAGGACGCCGTCCCGCTGGACGTGGACGATTCGGGGGCGGTCACCGGGACCGACGGCGCCGGAGCGCCCGACCCGCTCTCCTCCATCGACAGGCGGCTGCTGTCACTGCTGGTGGCGGGTGTCGCCGACAAGGCGATCGCCACCCAGATGGGACTGAGCCGGCGCACCGTGCAGCGCCATATCCAGCACATGATGGATCTCGCCGGGGCGACCACCCGGATGCAGCTCGCCTGGCAGGCGGCCCGGCGCGGCTGGCTGTGACCGTCCGCGCCGTGGCCGCCGTGGCCGCCTTGGCCGTGGCCGCCTTGGCCGCCGGAACCGTCGCCGTCGGAACGTGCGGCGGTTCTACGAGGCCGGGGACGGGGCGGTGGCCCCGGCGGGCGGCGTCCGGTCGGCGTCCGGCTCCTCCGGCGGGTCGGTGAGCTGCTCGCGTACGTAGTTCCAGACCACCGCGATCAGCGCGACGACCGGTACGGCGAGCAGGCTGCCCACGATGCCCGCCAGGCTGGCCCCCAGCGTCACCGCCAGCAGGATCACCGCCGCGTGGAGGCCGAGCCCGCGGCTCTGGATCATGGGCTGGAACACGTTGCCCTCAAGCTGCTGCACCACGATGATGATCGCGAGCACGATCAGCGCGTCCGTCAGGCCGTTCGACACCAACGCGATGAGCACCGCGACCAGTCCGGCGAACAGGGCGCCCACGACAGGTACGAACGCGGAGACGAACGTCAGTACCGCCAGCGGGAGTACGAGTGGTACGCCCACGATCCACAGGCCGAGCCCGATGAAGACGGCGTCGAGCAGGCCGACGAACGCCTGGGAACGCACGAACGCGCCCAGCGTGTCCCAACTGCGGGCGGCCACCACCGGGATGTCGGTGGCGAGACGGCCGGGCAGCTGACGGGTCAGCCACGGCAGGAACCTCGGTCCGTCCTTGAGGAAGAAGAACATCAGGAAGAGCGCCAGGACGGCGGTGACGACACCGTTGACGATGGTACTCACGCCCGTGATGACCGTGGTGACCATGCTGCCGACGCTGTCCTGGAGACGGGCCATCCCGGTGTCCAGCGCACCGGTGATCTCGTCGTCGTCGATGTTCAAAGGCGGCCCCGCCGCCCAATCCCGCACCTTGTCGATACCGTCGGTCACTCCCGTCGTCAACTCGCCCGACTGGGACGCGACCGGAACGGCGATCAGCGCGACAACGCCGGCGGCGGCCACCAGGAACAACACCGTCACGACTGAGGCGGCCAGGGCCGGACGCCAGCCGTGATTGCGCAGAAAGCGGGCCAACGGCCAGGTCAGCGTGGTCAGGAGCAGGCCGACTATGAGCGGCCAGACGATGGACCACATGCGTCCCAGAAGCCAGAGAGCGACCGCGGCCATGACGAGGACGACCAGCGTCTCGCCGGAGACACGGGCCGTTGTACGAAGCGCGGCGCGGGTCTTGGTTGAACTCAACGTGACAGACATGGAGGTCACCTTAAGGGCACCGCGCCGGGCCGCGGACCGCGCGAGGCGGGGGCACCGGAGCGGGACTCCGAGCGGGACACGGAACGGGACTCGGACCGGGACTCGGGCCGCTGCTTCGCGGGTACGTCTGGAGACATATCTCGGCGCGGGTGGGCATTGGGGGGGAACGCGGTGTTGGCTCTGCTGATCTCGGTCCTGGCGGCGCTCGTGTCGCTCGGATCGTTGATCCTCGCGTACGCGTCCAGCCGCCGGGCCCACATGCCCGTACTCCAGTTCATGTGGGAGAGCGGGCAGGGCGGCGGGGAGCCGCGGTGGTCGCTGGTCAACGTCGGGACCGGCCCCGCGACCAATATCGTGGTGGCCCAGGCCGTACGGACGGGGCTCACCCGTGGTGCGGACCGCGAGCGGTGGTTCAACCCCGTACTCATTCCGTCGATTCCGGCGGGTGGCAAGCTCGCGCTGACATGGCTCGGCGGAACCATGGGGCTGAACTGTGGACTGGGCGCCAGCTATACGGACGTCGAGAGGTACTTCTACACGACCAAATGCGGCGATGACGTGTCGATGTTCTTCGTCGGTCTGCATCTGCCGCGTTGGCCGCTGTTGACACTGCGGGGCCGGAAGGCGGTGAAGACATGGTGGGGTGTGGAGGATCTGTCGGGCCCTCAGTGGTCGGCGGTCGCGGAGGGAGCCGCCCGGAGACGCTGGTGGCTCCTGCCGCGTTTCGGGGTCTGCCGGCGGCTCGGTGGGTGGGCCGATCCGGTTCGTTCCTATGTGCCGAGTTGAGCGCGTTCGGCGACGGCGGGGTCCGGGGGCGGGGGGTTGGGGGGGTTCGGGGCGGAGAGACCGGCAGCGGCAGGTGCAGCGGCGCCAGGTCCGGTGGCTAGGCGCGTTCCGCGAGCAACTCCGCGAAGTGGTCGGCGAAATCGGTGAGCCGGTCCAGCCGCGGTCCGCCACGGGCGACTCGGAAGCCGTACCGCCGTGCCCAGAACGCGGCCTGGGCGGCGTGGAGTTGGGACCATCGCTGGACGCGTGCGCGGTCCAGTTCCGCGACCTCGCTGAAGATGTCGAGAATGCGGTGGGCGGCCTTGCGCAGGTCGGGTGCTTCGAGGAGGGTCAGCGCGCGTGACTTGAGCAGCGTGCCGGCGTCGTAGCCGGGGTCGCCCACACGGCCCTTGGGGTCGACGGCCAGCCATGGTTCACGGTCGGCCCGCAGGATGTTCCTGGCGTGCAGATCGCCATGGACGAGGCTGTCCGCCTGGACGCGTCCCAGTTCGCGTACGGTCGCGACAGCCGCGTCCAGGGCGTAGGGCGACATGGTGTGCGTCAGTTCCTCGGCGTCCCTGCGCAGCTGCTCCTCCCAGGCGTCGGCCTGTTCGCACAAGCGGGGCAGGCGGGGTGGGCCGGGCGGCGCGGGGACGGCCAGTCGGTGACTGATCCGGGCCGCGACGGTCACGACCTCGTCGGCGTCCTCGACCTCCGCCAGGGTCGATGTGCGGACGCGCTCCAGCAGCATCGCGAAGCTCTCGTCGTCCCGCGCGTACAGCCGTACGGCCCCGCGCCCGCCCCACACGGCGAACGCGTCCGGCTCATGGACGTTGCCGGGGTGCGGAAACGACACCTTCAGCACCGCGGCCCCCTCGCCACGCCGCCGTACCGGGACAACGACTCCGACACCCCCGTGCGTGATCTCCCCGTCGGGCACGCATCCCCAGCGCCCCAGCAACTCGCCGACAATCCCGGGAAGTTCGGCCAGCCACGCCGCGCCAGGCTCTCCTTCGCGTTCGACAGTGCTCCGCGCGAACACGTCCGGTACCGCGATCATCCCGGCCCCCCTCGCTCTCCGTCACCCCGCTCTGCTCTGCTCCGCTCCGGGAATTGAACCGGAACATCACGCTTCGCAGCCAGCCGGGGTGCGGCCCTCCGCGTCGGCGCTCCTCAGCGCACGGTGATGACGAGCTTGCCCGTGGTGCGGCCCGTCTCCCCCTGGATGTGGGCGCGGGCGCCTTCGGCGAGGGGGAAGGTGGCGGAGACGTGGGCGCGGAGTCTGCCCCGGTCGACCAGTTCGGCGATGGCTCGCATCCCGGACCGGTCGTGCTCGACGAGCAGGAAGACGGCGCGGACCTGTGCCTTCTCGGCCGCGGCCCGGGTGTCCTCGGCTCCCGGCAGCAGGGAGACGAGCACGCCGCCGGGGCGGAGCACGCCCACGGAACGGGTGGCGGTCTGCCCGCCGAGGGCGTCGAGGACGACGTCGTAACGCTCGTCGGTGTCGGCGAAGTCCTCCGAGCGGTGGTCGACGCAGACATCCGCGCCGAGCTTTCGCAGGAAGTCGTGCTTGGGGGCGCTCGCCGTGCCGGTGACCTGCGCGCCGCGCTCCTTGGCGAGCTGTACGGCGAGATGCCCGACGCCGCCGGCCGCGGCGTGGATCAGCACCCGCTGCCCGGCGCGGAGGTCCGCTGTCTCGACGAGGGCCTGCCAGGCGGTGAGCGCGGCCAGCGGCAGGGCGGCCGCCTGGACGTGGTCGATCCCGGCGGGCTTGGCGGCGAAGGCGCGGGTGGGGCCGGTCACGTACTCGGCGTGGGAGCCGGCGCCGTACGGGTAGGGCAGCATGCCGAACACCTCGTCGCCGGGCCGGAAGAGGGTGACACCGATGCCGGTCTCCACCACGGTGCCGGAGACGTCCCAGCCGAGGGTCAGCGGCGGGGGCGGCAGGAAGATGGTCAGGGCGCGGTGCTTGAAGTCCGTGGGGTTGAGTCCGGCCGCGTGCACGGCGACGAGGATCTCGCCGGGGCCGGGCACGGGCCGCGGAAGCTCGGTCAGCCGTAGGACCTCGGGGCCGCCGAGGGCCGTCTGGTGCAGGGCGAGCATCACGGGCGGGCCGTCCGGGGCGGCGGAGGTCGGGGAGTCGGAGTCGAGCGAGTCGGAGGTCGGGGCGGCGGAGGTCGGGAAATTGAGGGTGTTCTCAGGAGTGTCCGTCGGAGTCATGCCTCGATCCTGGTCGTACGGTCCGGCCCCGGGCGATGGCAAGAAGGTCAGCCTCCGATACATTCTGGCCATGCCCATCGACCTCGCCGCCCGCCGCGCGTCCGGCGCGCCCTCCCGGACCGCCCGCGACCTCGCCGCCCGCGCGGCCGAGCTGGACGGATGGCTCCACCCCGCCCCGCGGCCCGGCGCCCACAAGGTCGTCGTCCTTGCCCTCGACGGTGTCTACCCCTTCGAACTCGGCATCCCGCACCGGGTCCTGGGGTCCGCCGACGGCCGCTACGAGGTGCTGTCCGCGAGCGTGGACGGGCAGCCCGTGCGTACCGACTCCGACCTGACCGTCACCCCCGGGAACGGTCCCGAGGTGCTGGCCGAGGCGGACACCGTGGTCATTCCGCCGTACGCGCTCTCGCCGGCCTCGGCCGCGACCCCGGACCCGAGGGCGCTCGCCGCCCTGTCCCGCGTCCGCCCCGGCACCCGTCTGGTGTCCATCTGCACCGGCGCCTTCCTGCTGGCCGCCGCAGGTCTCCTGGACGGGCGGCGGGCCACCACCCACTGGGCGCTCACCGCCTACTTCCGGGAGCTGTTCCCCCAGGTCGAACTCGACGCGGACGTGCTCTTCGTCGACCACGGTGACGTGCTGACCTCAGCGGGGGCGGCGAGCGGTGTCGACGTCTGCCTGCATCTGGTGCGCCAGGACCACGGCAGCGATGTGGCCAACCACGTCGCCCGCTGCTGCGTGGTGCCGCCGTTCCGGGACGGCGGCCAGGCTCAGTACATCGAGCGGCCACTGCCGCCGGCGAGCGGAACGGGCACCGGGCCGACCCGCGACTGGGCGCTGCGGCGGCTGGAACTGCCGCTGTCGCTGGACGAGTTGGCCACGCACGCGGCGATGAGTACCCGTACCTTCGCCCGGCGCTTCCGGGAGGAGACCGGGCTGAGCCCCGGCCGCTGGCTGACCCAGCAGCGGCTGCGGCGGGCGCGGCACCTGCTGGAGTCCAGCGACCTGCCGGTGGAACGGGTCGCGCACGAGGTCGGCTTCGCCACCGCCACCTCGCTGCGGCGGCATCTGGCGGCGGAGGCGGGAGTCGCCCCGTCGGCGTACCGGCGCACCTTCCGCGCCTCGGGCCCGGCCGCGGGCGCCGTCAGGGAAACGTCACGGCCCGGGGGCCGATGACGCAACTAGCCTTTGCCGGACGGCCCTTGAGCGTCGCGTTCGGCGGGAGGCCGGTCGAAGAGGTCGAGTTCATCGGCTTCCGGGGCTTCGAACTGCTCCGCGTACTCCTCCAGCAGGTCGCGGGTCACCGGGACGCTTCCCCAACGGCCTTCCGC
This sequence comes from Streptomyces sp. NPDC057307, assembly GCF_042667665.1. Taxonomy (NCBI): domain Bacteria; kingdom Bacillati; phylum Actinomycetota; class Actinomycetes; order Kitasatosporales; family Streptomycetaceae; genus Streptomyces; species Streptomyces sp. NPDC057307. Next base: position 37,669 of record NZ_JBHUZM010000033.1, read on the forward strand.
CGTGCGGGATTCGATCCGTGCGCCCAGTTCGTCGAGCGACGCCGTGAGGTGGTGCAACTCGACCGCGACGCCGAGCGCGCGTGCGGTCAGTCGATTCTCGTCGCGTTCCCGGCGGTCCCAGAAGCCGTACTCCAGGATGTCCGGGCACAGCCGTACGGCGGGAACGACCCGGGCGAGATGCTTGGCCAGCGTCGTCTTTCCCGAGCCCGGGAGCCCGCAGAGGAGAATCAACGTCGGCCGGGGCATTCGGTGGGGACGTCGCCGTTCGCCCGGCGGGCCGTTCGCCCGGCGGGCCGTCAGCGCGGCGGGCCGACGACGATCTGGCCGTACATGTCGGCGGCTTCCGCCAGACGTTCCTGCGAGATCTCGAAGCCTTCGGGGCGGGGGGACGCCTTGTCGCGTCCGGCGTGGCGGAACATGCCTTCGATGCCCGCCGGGGTGCACATCATCAGCAGGTCGGCGGTGTCGGAGGTGATCCGGTATCCGTGCGGCACGTTGCGGGGCAGGTAGACGATGCCGCCCTCCGACAGTTCCATCTCCTGGTCGTCGCACCACAGCAGGGCGGTGCCCTTGAGCAGCATGAAGACCTCGTCCTCACGGGTGTGCATGTGGTACGGGGGCGCCTCGCCCTTGTTCACGGTGAACCGTCCGACGGTCAACTGCCCGTCGGTGGCGGCGCTGTCCAGGAGTACGGCGAACTGCCCGCCGTCCAGCCATTCGAGCTTCTGCTGCTGATCCGGCTGTGCGAGGTAGGGCATGGTCACGACGGTGTCCGTTCTGTGCGGTCGGTCAGTCAGTCAGTCGGGGTCAGTGGGTCCGTCGGTCGGTCGGCGCGGTGCCTTCGCCCAGTTTCGCGCCGCGAGCGGCGGACCTGGGCAGCGCCGCGCCTGACGCGGGGTCAGGTCGGCTGGGGTTTCGTCCGGGGCCGGTACATCGAACGATGCAGTGCATTGTCCTTCCCAGTCAGGAGGAACAGCGGCGCACGTGGAGGAGACGATATCTGCGTCTCCGTCACACGTTCCGGCCGGTCGACGGCCTTACTTCGAGGTGAGCCAGGTGAGCCGTACGGAGGATGCCCGGCGGGCCGGTCGAGTGCCGTCGTGGGGTGCCGTGCTGGGCCGAGCGGTGGCCGGCGGGGCGATCATGGCCCTCGCGCTGGGCAGCGGGGTGGCGCTCGGTGCCCCGCTCGCCGACGCGGTGGGCGCGTCGGGCCGAGGCGCCCAACTCGTGGCCGCGATACCGGTCAGCGGGGTGGCGGGCGTCCTCGTACTCATGACCCTGCGGCGGAGCCGACGCTCCTGGACGTCCCTCGGATTCGGCGAAACGGCCGCGAGCGTACGGGCGTTGCTGGTCGGCGTGGGCATCACCGCCGTGTCCGCCGCGCTCGTGCTGGGCGCGGGTACAGCCGTGGGCCTGCTGAGCTGGAGCCGCCCCGACCTGTCGGACCTGGTCGCGTTCGTCGCCGTCAACGGGCTGGTCGCGCTCCTGCTGGAAGCCCTGCCGGAGGAGACCACGCTGCGCGGCCTCACCTGGACGTCACTGCGCGAGCACCGCTCAGCCGCGGTCGCCGCGTCGGGAACGACCCTGGTGTTCATGCTGGTTCCGGGCGCCGCGAGCCTGGTCGCGGCCGCGATCCGGCGGCTGACCGGCGGCGAGCCCTTGCCCGTAGGTCTCGCACCGCCGGGGCAGCACACGGCGGACTACCTCATCCTGCTGTTCCTGTTCGGGCTGACGCTCGTCGCCGCCCGGACCGCGCTGCGCGGGGCGCCTCTCTGGACGGCCGTCGGCACTCACCTGACGTTCCTCACCGTCAACCGGATCACCCTCGAAGGACAGGACCGGAACGCCGGTTGGTCGGCCGATCGGAGCAGCCCGGACGCCGTCCTGCTGATCCCGCTGTACCTGCTGGTGGCCGCCGTCGCGTTCGTCGTCTGCGGACAGCTCGTTCGAGGCGGATCTGGGCCGGTGTCCCCCGCGACGGCGGTCCCCGAGGGTGTCGGGCGGTGACCCGCCACTCACAGCTGGAGGACTCCCACGACGACCGCCGCCACTCCGGCAAGCAGCAGTGAACCGTCGAAACGGACGGTCGACCGGAGGTCGCGGCGGTTGTCCGCGAGGTCCAGGGTGAAGACCGCCGGGTCGGTGGGCAGGTAGTGGACCGTCACGTCGCGCCCACGCGAGCGGCTCGGGTCCGCGAGGTCGAAGGGGCAGAAGGCGGTGACGGCCGTATCGTCGCGGGTGGTGAACGTGACAACCGGGTTGAAGGCGACGAAGGTGCCGTCGTCGTCGGTGTGGACGGACTTCGTCACGGCGACGATACGGCCAGGAACGGTGGGCGCGGCGGTCAGTTCGGCGACCCGGCGCCTCGTCACCAGGACCTCGCGGTGGAAGGCGATCATCGTCGCGACGGTCCACGGGACACCGACGCCGAGCAGCGCCCACGGGTAGCCCCAAGTGAACGCGGCACTGGTCACCAGTGCGGCATACACCAGGAGGACCGCGAGGTTCGGCAGGCAGACCCCGTACCGGCCGTACGACAGATCGTGGGTGACCGCGAACTCCTGGGGCCGGCCCGGCCGGTACCGTATCCCGATCTCCCGCCCCTTCCAGGCGGTCTCGACCAAGTCACCGGACCTGCCTTCGTAAGGGAGGGTGAACTCCTCGCCGGTGGAAGGGTCCTGGAAGGAGACCACCACCGGTATGCCGTTCCCGTCGCTGCCGCCGTGCACGGGCATGTCGAACTCCACCATCCGCCCGAGAACCCGCACCGCGCGCCGCCCCCGGGCCACCCCGGCCAACGACGCCCCGTATCCCACGACGGCGATGCCACCGAACGCCACGCACCACCAGACGAGCACCTCTTGGCCGTACACCCGCCCGACACCCCCAACCGCCCCCACAGCGAGGGGCATCCACAGCGACTCCACTCCCCGGCGCGGCCGGTCCGGAGCAACTTACCGGCCTCCGGTGTGTGTCCGGACTCCTCCCTCCCGGGCCGGGGACCCACCGGCGGCGTCTCAGGAGCGGAGGAACGCCGACAGGCCCGTCGTCAGGCGTTCGACGTCGTCCGCGTTGTTGTACGGGGACAGGCCCACGCGCAGGCCGCCCGCGGCTCCCAGGCCGAGGTGGCGGGAAGCCTCCAGTGCGTAGAACGAACCTGCGGGGGCGTGGACTTGGGAGCGGGCCAGGAAGTGGTAGGCGTCCGTCGCGGCCCTGTTGTCGAAGGTGAGCAGCATCGTGGGGGTCCGTACGGCTGCGCGCGAGTGGCGTGTCACGCCGTCGAGTTGGGACAGCGCCTCTTCGGCGCTCTCGCGCAGGGCCGTCTCGTGGACCTCGATCGCCGCGTAGGCGGAGCGGAGGCGTTCACGCCGGTCCGGCGCCGCGCCGGGGGCGATGTCCGCGAGGAAGTCCACGGCGGCGCGTGTGCCGGCGAGGGCCTCGTACGGCAGGGTGCCCAGCTCGAAGCGCTCCGGGATCGCGTCGGTCGACGGCATGAGCTTGTCCGGGCGCAGGGTCTCCAACAGCCGTGTGGAGGCGGCCAGTACGCCGTGGTGGGGGCCGAAGAACTTGTACGGCGAGCAGACGAAGAAGTCCGCGCCCAGCTCCACGACGTCCACGAAAGCGTGCGCGGCGAGGTGGACACCGTCGACGTACAGCAGTGCGCCCGCCCGGTGGACCAGGTCGGCGATGGCCGGTACGTCCGGCCGGGTCCCGATCAGGTTCGAGGCGGCGGTCACCGCGACCAGGCGGGTGCGGTCGGTCAGCAGGGCGCCGACGGACGCCACGGGCAGTTCGCCGGTGGCCGGGTCGAAGTCCGCCCAGCGCACCACGGCACCGGCCCGCTCGGCGGCCTGGATCCAGGGGCGGATGTTGGCGTCGTGGTCCAGCCGGCTCACCACCACCTCGTCTCCGGGGGCCCAACTCCGGGCCAGTACGCGGGAGAAGTCGTACGTGAGCTGCGTGGCGCTGCGCCCGACGACGATGCCCGCCTCGTCCGCTCCCAGCAGGTCTGCCATCGCCCGCCGGAAGTCGCGGACGATCGTCTCGGCGTTGATCTCTCCCGGCGCGACGGAGCCCCGGACCGACAGAGGGGCGCTCAGCGCGTTCGTGATGGCCTCGATGACCGGGGTGGGCATCTGCGTACCGCCGGGACCGTCGAAGTGCGCCACTCCCGCGCGCAGCGCCGGAAACCGCGCACGCAACGCGTCGATGTCAATATCGGTGTCGGTGTCGTCGTACGGCATGAGAACCCCTGACCACGCTCGCCCGGAACGCTTGTCCCGGCTTCGGGCCGATCATCGCAGACAGGGGTGACGTCCCTCCCCGGGACGCCGGTCCGGCCCCTGCGTAGGTCTACTGCTCGTACGACTCCACCTCGGCCACCGGACGGGCCTCGACCCGCTGCGGATCCGCGCCGGAGTCCGCCTCGGCCCTTCGCCGGCGCAGCAGGTCCCAGCACTGGTCCAGCCGCTGTTCCAGCACCTGGAGCCGCTCTCGTTCCTCCGGGCCGAGGCCCTTGCCGGGAGCCTGTGCGCGGAGGCGGTGCTCCTCCGCGACCAGCGTGTCGATCGTGTGCAGAATGTCGTCCGCCATCACTACCTCCGCTGTTGTGGGCCGCCGCCGCCCGGCCGACCCGAGCCATCCTGGTCCGCGCCGCTCAGAGCACCTCCAGCGGCACCGGCCCACGGACGGGTGGGAAGGCGTCGTCGAGGGCGGCGAGGTCGTCGTCGGTCAGGGTGAGTGAGAGCGCGGCGCGGTTCTCGCGGACGTGCTCCGTCCGGCCCGCCCGGGGGATCGCGATCACGTCGTTCCGTCGAAGGACCCAGGCCAGGGCCACCTGTGCCGAGGTGGCGTCGTGGCGGCGGGCCACGGCTTCGAGTGCCGGTGCGGGCAGGAGCCGTCCTTGCTCGACGGGTGAGTAGGCCATGACCGGGATGCCGTTTTCGTGGCAGTGGGGCAGCAGGTCGTACTCGATACCGCGCCGGGTCAGGTTGTACAGGACCTGGTTCGTGGCCATCGCGTCGCCGCCCGGCACCCCGGCCAACTCCCGCAGGTCGGCCGGGTCGAAGTTGCTGACTCCCCAGTGGCGGATCTTGCCCGCGCGGAGCAGTTCGTCGAACGCGTCGACGGTCTCCTCCAGCGGTACGGCGCCGCGCCAGTGCAGGAGGTAGAGGTCGATCCGATCGGTACGCAGGCGCTTCAGGCTGCGTTCGCAGGCGTTGACGGTGTCCATCCGGCCCGCGTTGTACGGCAGCACCTTGGTCACCAGGAATGCCTCGTCGCGGCGGCCGGCGAGGGTTTCCCCGACCAGTTCCTCCGCTGCGCCCTGGCCGTACATCTCGGCCGTGTCGACCAGGGTCATCCCCAGGTCCAGTCCCAGCAGCAGGGACTCCTTCTCGCTCGCCCGGCGCCCGGGGTCCTGTGCCCAGCCCCAGGTGCCCTGGCCCAGAGCGGGGACGTGTTCGCCCGAGGGGAGCGGGACGGTGCGGACGTCGTGTGCCGGTCCCATGGGCGGCTCCTCCTCTCGTACCACTTCAAGGCTCTCACCCGGGCGCCGCCTGTCAACATGGAAGGCATCCGCCGGCACCTACTTCCACCCGGTGGGCACCTGCCGTATCGGCACGGACGGCGAGGCCGTGGTCGACACGGCCCCGCGCGTCCACGGTGTCGACGGTGTCGACGGCCTGAGCATCGCCGACGCCTCCGTGACGCCCTCGATCGTCTCGGCGAACACCAACGCGGCCGTACCGGGCATCGCCGAGCGCGCGGCGCACTTGGTCGCCACCCGCGCCGCGCGCCAAGTACCCGCTTTCGGTCCCGGGAGCGGCCGGGGGCCGAGACGGCCGAGACACGACCTTAGGGGTCGCCGTCCCTTGCACCGCGCAGTGGTCTAGACCTAACGTGTGCCACTTGCGGCTCGTCCGTCTCGTACAGCCCGTCCGTCTCGTACAGAGGACCGATCCTGTGATCGACATCGTTGTTGTGCTCCGCGCCGAAGACGCCGTACTCGACTTCCTGTCCGTTCTCACCGACGGAGAGGCCGCACTCGTCCTCGCCGATCACGGCCGGGCACTCGCCTTCCCCGCCGGGCGGAGCCCCGCCGAACGGCTCGCCGACATCGCGCACCACGTGCGTCCGGCCGACGACGGGTCGGCGTCACCCGGCCCCGTCGCCCTGGCGGAACTCGTACGCGAGGTGGCCGGCGACCGCGACGCGCGCGTATGGACGCACTCACCGGCGGACAACCGGCGCAGCCGGGGAAAGGTGGGCCGGGACACGGCGATCGGCTGTGTGGGAAGCGAGGTGCGGCACGCCGTCGGTTATTCGCCGTTTCTCCAGGTCGTGAGCGACCTCGACCGTTCGCTGGACCGCGAACTGATCGGCGCCAAGCTCGACTTCGTCAATCGGGCGTGCGAGCACCTGCTCACGGAGCCGTCGGCGGAGTACGTGGTCCAGACACCCCGCATACCCGCCACCGAGCGCTTCTTCCACACCGATGCCGACGAGCGCGAACGGCTCTTCGCGCTGCTGGCGAGCCTGGACGACGAGGCCGCCTCCATCCCGGATCCCTGGGAGTTCGGCAGTTCCCCGTACGAGAAGGACCGGCTGGACGCCACCGCCGCCTGGGTACTGGGCCATCGCGCGGAGACCGGCGAGTCGTTGGTGGAAGTGGGCGCGTGCGAAGGTGCTCTGACGCACCGTCTGGTCGCGGCGGGCCGGACCGTTCACGCCACCGAGCCCAATCCCCTGTTCCGGGCGCGTCTCGCGGAGGCCGTACGAGGCACGGAGACCGTACGCGTCTCCGCCGAGGATCTCGCGGAACTCGCTGAACTCTCGGAGCACACGGAACTCGCGGAGCACACCGAGGAGGAGGGCCGGCCGCGCGCCGGAGCCCATCTGCTCATCGAGATGCTCTACTACGGCCAGGATCTCGCCCTGCTGGACCGGCTGCCCACCGACCACGTGTTCGTCGCCCTCGAACCGGGCGCCATGGACAGCCATGTACGGCCCTGGCTCGCGGCGTCCGCCACCTGGCGGGAGGTGGAGAGCGTCCGTCTGGTCCCGCCGCGTGTCGAAACCGTCTGCGCGGGCCGCGCCTATCTCATCAAACGCGGCAGTGACGGGCTCCTCCTCCGGCGCACCGCCGGCTGAACGCCCCCATGACGCACATGAATCCGGCCGTTCCGGCTCTCGGGGCGAACGTGTACGACGTCTGCGTGGGGCTCGGCTACCACTGCGAGACGACCTACCAGCTCCGCCGCATCACCGGGAACGAGTCGGCGCACTTCTTCGACTGGCTCGACCTCGACTTCGACGCGGTGGTCGAGATCATCGCCGAGGACTTCGCCCACGTGCTGCGTCCGGGGCAGGTGGAACCGTTCAGCGACGGGCTCTGCGCCCTCGACCGCGCCTCGGACATCCGTTTCTTCCACGACTTCCGGCCGGCCGACGGACATCTCCTCACGCAGGACGACATCGACCGCCAACTCGACGGTGTCAGGGCCAAGTTCGAGGCTCTGGCGGAGCGCTGGCGCGCCCTGGCCAAGTCCCCGGCCCATGTGCTGTACGTCCACCACGACGCCTTCGACGAATCCGTGGCGAGGGATCTGGCCAGGCTGCGGCATGTGATCGCCACCGCGCACCCCGGGCAGCGGTTCTCCTTGCTGTGGCTGCGCCGTACGCCGCCCGTCGATGCCGCGGACCTGGCTCCGGGGATCTCGTGGGGGACGGTGGCGGAGGCGCCCGGCCGCTGGGAGGGCGACGACGCCCAGTGGGACGAGGTGTTCAGCGCCGTACAGATGTCGCCCGATCCTCTTTGGCCCACCCCACAACCGAGGAGAGACCTCGCATGACTCCCCCACCCCCCGCCACCGTGATCCTCTCGCCGCACTTCGACGACGCCGTGCTCTCACTCGCGGGGCTCATTCCACAACTCCCCGGCCCTGTCACGATCGTGACGGTGTACGGCGGCGAGCCCGGGTCCCACCACCCCGTCTCCTGGTGGGACACCGTCTGCGGGTTCTCCACCGCGCGGGAGGCGTACCGCGCCCGTCGCGCGGAGGACGCGCGGGCCTGTGAACTCCTCGGGGTCGAGAGCGTCGTTCTGGACCATCCCGACGGCCCTTACATCGACGGGGCGGAACTGACGGCGATCGACGGTTTCCTGGCCGAACTGGCGCCGGAGACACAGCTGTTGATCCCCGTCGCCACCAATCAGTCGGACCATCAGAAGGTTCGGGACCGCGCCCTGGCGGTGCTCGGGAAGCTCGGCCGCCGACCCCCGCTCGTCTACGCGGATCTTCCCTACACCGGCCATCTGGACGAGTGGGGATCCCCCGAGACCGATGACGCGCTCAGTCGCAGTTACCTGTACGGGCTCGCCTACCAGGACCTGACAAGCCGTCATGAGCTACGCCTCGCACACGACCTCACACTGACGGACGACCAGTGGGCCCTGAAGCGCGACGCGGTGCTCTGTTACGGTTCCCAACTCGCCGCGCTGGCAGCCGACCACGGCATGGTGATCGCGCGCACCGGGCCGTTGCGTGCCGAGCGCGTCTGGACGCTGGAGCCGGGGGCCGGGGGCACCGAAGGAATCGGGAGCAGCTGACGCGGTCGGCAACAGGCACACAGGGGCCGCGAGTTGGCGGGTTGTCACCAGCCGTACGAGCGCGGGGGCTCCTGGCCGGGCGGCGGGGTGCCGGTGTCGCGATTCGCCGTCCGGCCAGGAGCCGTCCCCGTTCCCGCCCCCGTCCAGGTCGGCGGACCGGAAGCCGTACGCGCGCCGCCCGTCCCGCCCGCCGCACCTGGTACCCCGGGTCCGCCCGGTCCCTCCGTCAGCTCCGGACGGTTCGTCTCGCGCTTGCGGGCCGGGGTCTCGTTCCACTCGCCGTCCCCGAGGATCAGAAGCGGGTCGAACATGACGATCACACCGGCCAGCAGAAGGAAGACGAGCGGCCCCAGCAGCATCGGGAACATGATCGAGGGCGGCGACTCGGCGAAGGCCCCGGTGCGCGGCGCGCCGCCGGCGAGGTGCACGCTGATCGCCGCCATTCCCGTGTAGTGCATTCCGGTCACGGCCACGCCCATGATGAGGCTCGCGAGGAGGCTGGGGAAGAAGCCGTGGACGGAGACGGCGGCCCACAGCGCGGCGGTCGCGGCGACGACGGCGATCACCACGGAGATCGTCACGATCGTGGTGTCGTAGTGGAGTTGGCCTTCCAGGCTCATGCCCGCCATGCCCAGGTAGTGCATCGCCGCGACACCCAGACCGGTGATGACTCCGGAGGTGATCAGGACGGCCGGGGCGCTGCCCCGGTAGCCCACGATGAAGACTCCGACGCTGACCACGAGGACCGCCACGGCGAGGCTGGCGACCGTGAGCGGGACGTCGTAGCCGATCGGTGTCTCCCGTACCTGGAAGCCCATCATGGCGATGAAGTGCATCGTCCAGATGCCGGAGCCGATGGACGCCGCGCCGAGCGACAACCACCCGGGTTTGAAGGACTGTTCCGCCCGGAGTGACCGGGTGACGCAGCGCAGACCCAGCGCGCTCCCGAGACAGGCCATCACGAATGCCGCGATCGGCGTGATGACCCCGTAGCTGAACCCGTCAACCGTGCCTTGCATGCGCTGCGCCCCTATCCCTCACACCTGTGGAGATGATGTGTAGGCGCTCACATGGCTGAATTACAACCCTCATGACCCAAAAAGCATGAAGTTCGGTGCACAAATACCCTGTAGTGGCTGATAGTTACCCGGCGGCGGGGCGGGCCGGCCACACGCAGGGAGAGCCCATCGCGTCGCGGATGACGGTCGAGATCTCGCCGAGCGCCCGTAGCTGGTCCGCGCCGATCGGGTCGAGGACGAGTCGGCGGACGGCTTCGACATGGCCGGGCGCGGTGGCGACGATCTTGGCATAACCGGCGTCGGTGAGGGTCGCGACCGTCACGCGGCCGTTCTCCGGCGAGGGGCTGCGGCGGACCCAGCCGCGCTTCTCCAGCGTGGACACGGCGTGCGAGAGGCGGGACAGGGAGCCGTGGGCCAGGACCGCGAGGTCGCTCATGGGGAGAGTGCGCTCGGGGGCCTCGGAGAGACCCGCCAGCACCAGATAGCCGAAGAAACTCACCTTGGCGTCGCTCTGGAGCTGCGCGTCCAGCGCGCTGACGAGACCGAGGAGCATGCCGCTGAACGGCACCCACGACTCCAGCTCGGCCGCGGAGAGCCACGGCGTGTCGCCGGCCGGGGTCGTCTCGTCTGTCATGGGACCATCGTAGCCGCTTGACTTGAGACTTCAAGCGTGGGCAGGATGGCCGTAAGTTGACATCTCAAGTCAGGAGCAGACCATGACGCTGAAGATCGCGGTCATTCTGGGCAGCACCCGTCCGGGCCGCAACGGCGAGGCCGTCGCCAAGTGGGCTCAGGAGATCGCCGCCCAGCGCAGCGACGCGGAGTTCGAACTCGTCGACATCGCCGACTTCAAGCTTCCGCACCTGGACGAGGCCATTCCGGCGACCATGGGGCAGTACGCGCAGGCCCACACCGTGGCGTGGTCGGAGAAGATCGCTTCCTTCGACGGCTACCTCTTCGTCACTCCCGAGTACAACCACTCGACCTCCGGCGCCCTGAAGAACGCCATCGACTTCCTGTACGGCGAGTGGAACAACAAGGCCGCGGGCTTCGTCAGCTACGGCAGCGTCGGCGGCGCCCGCGCCGTCGAGCACCTGCGTCTGATCATGTCCGAGCTGCAGGTGGCGACCGTACGGGCGCAGGTCGCCCTCTCCCTCTTCACCGACTTCGAGAACTTCTCCACGTTCAAGCCCGGCGACCACCAGAAGGAAGCCCTCAACACCACGCTCGACCAGCTCGTGAGCTGGACCAAGGCCCTGCGGACGGTCCGTACCGACGCCTGACGAAGGCCGGTCCCCGGGATCGAGTCCGGCTGTGCCCGTCCGGCGGGCCCGCCGGACTCGATCCCGCGTCACGTCGCCACGTGCCGTGTCACGACACGCCGGCCGCACCCAGGTCGAGCCACACGCATGTGTCGGCCGGCACCCGCAGCACCCCGTCTGCGTCCCGCGCCACAGGTCCGCTGCTGAGCAGGACGCGGGCCCCGGCCGGCACCGCCACCGCCTCGGTGCCGATGTTCACCAGGCAGCGGAAGCCGCCCGGCCGGTCGAAGCACACCGTGTCCGCGCCGGCGTCCGCGAGGGCCAGGGTCTCGGGCAGGCCCACCAGCCGCGCGCGGCGCAGTGCCAGCGCCTCGCGGTAGAGCGTGAGGACCGAGTCCGGGTCGTCGAGCTGCGCCTCGACCGACATCGCGGCCCAGTCGGCGGGCTGGGGCAGCCACGGGGCGGCCGGCGCGCCGTCCGGTGAGAAGCCGAGAGAGGCCGTGGCCCCGGTCCACGGGAGGGGTACGCGGCAGCCGTCCCGGCCCCGGTCCGTCCCCAGCGAACGAGCGAACGTCGGGTCCTGGATCAGTGCGTCGGGGATGTCCTGCACCTCGGGCAGGCCCAGTTCGTCGCCCTGGTACACGTACACACCGCCCGGCAGGGCCATGGTCAGCAGGGCCGCGGCGCGTGCCCGGCGGCGGCCGAGTACGGGGTCGCTCGGGTCGGACAGGCGCTTGTCGCCCATCTCGAAGGACGTGTCCTCGCGTCCGTAGCGGGTGACGTGGCGGATGGTGTCGTGGTTGGAGAGGACCCAGGTCGGGGGCGCGCCGACCGGCAGGTGCGCGGCGAGCGTGCCCGTGATGACGTCGCGCAGCGCCGCCGCGTCCCAGGCGCAGCACAGGAACTCGAAGTTGAACGCGGAGTGCAGTTCGTCGGGGCGCAGATAGCGGGCGAACTGGTCGGGCGTCGGCAGCCACACCTCGCCGACGAAGGTGCGCTCGCCGTCGTAGCTGTCGAGGATCTTGCGCCAGTCACGGTAGATCTCGTGGACGTCGTCGCAGTCCTGGTAGGGCAGGTCGGTGAGGTCGGGGTCCGGGCCGACGTCGGGGAGGCCCGGCTTCTTCGCGAGGCCGTGCGCGACGTCGATACGGAAGCCGTCGACGCCCTTGCGCAGCCAGAAGTGCAGGATGTCCTCGAACTCGGCGCGTACGTCGCGGTGTTCCCAGTTGAGGTCGGGCTGTTCGGGGGCGAACATGTGCAGATACCAGGGGCCGGGGGTGCCGTCCGGCTCGGTGACCCGTGTCCACGCCGCGCCGCCGAAGTACGACTGCCAGTCGTTGGGGGGCAGTTCGCCGTGCGCGCCGCGCCCGGGGACGAACCAGAAGCGGTCGCGCAGGGGCGATCCCGGCCCGTCGGCCAGTGCCTGCCGGAACCAGGGGTGCTGGTCGGAGCAGTGGTTGGGCACCAGGTCCACCAGGACGCGCAGACCGTGTGTGTGGGCCTCGGCGATCAGGGCCTCGGCCTCGGCGAGGGTGCCGAAGCGGGGGTCGATGTCCCGGTAGTCGGCGACGTCGTAGCCGCCGTCGGCCATCGGGGAGGTGTACCAGGGCGTGAACCAGAGTGCGTCGACACCCAGTTGGCGCAGGTACGGCAGCCGGTCGCGTACGCCGGCGAGGTCGCCCGTGCCGTCTCCGTCGGCGTCGGCGAAGCTCCGAACGTAGATCTGGTAGATCGCGGCGTGCCGCCACCAGGCGGTCGTGGACGGGGTGGCGGTGTCGGTCACGGGGACTCCTTGTGGGATGAGGGGTCCGGCCCCGCCGGGTGGGGCGGGGCCGGATCATGGAGGTGGTGACGGTGCGCCGTGCGGGGCGAAGTACCGGCGATCGTGCCGCCGTTCGGGCTACCAGCCGCTGTTGCCGGGGCCCCGGGTGATGGCGAAGCCGCCCACGAGGTCGAGCCCGCCGTCCGGCGCGCCCGTGACGGTGACGTCCGAGAACGTGCCGGCTCCGGCGGCGTTGATCTCGATGCCGTGGGTGCCGGTGTTCTGGATCTTGATGTTCTTCAGGGTGAGGTTGCTGACGGTCTTCTGCCACGAGACCAGGACACCGCTGTAGGTGCTGTCGATGATGTCGATGTCCTGGACGAGCACGGGCGCCGTGATGTCGGAGGAGTCGGCGTAGATCCACAGCGCGCCGAACTCGCTCTGCCAGTTGGGCTCGTAACCGCCCGTCCGTTGAAGGGTGTTGCGCTGGACGGACGTGGTGCCGCTGAAGGGCACGGGGGCGAAGCGGCTGCTGATGGCGATGCCGGCCGATCCGGTGACGGTGTCGGCGAAGACGTTGTCCTCGACGCGGTTGGCGTTGCCGCCGTAGATCCCCACGCCGTTGGCGAGCAGCGGGACCTGGACGGTGTTGAAGCGGTAGGCGCTGTTGCTGACGGCCTGGGCCTCGGAGAACATCGCGAGTCCGTCGTCGCCGGTGTTGCGCACACTGGTGTTCCACACCTCGGTGTTGGCGGTGCCCTTGTGCAGGTTGATGCCGTCGGCGAAGGTGTCGCGGATCCGCAGGCCGCTCACGTACAGGCCGTCGGTGGGCGCGTCGATCCACAGACCGACCTTGGTGTGTTCGATCCAGATGTTCTGGATGGTCGATCCGGTCCCGAAGTCGCCCTCGATCGCGGCGTGGAAATTGGCGTCGTCCCGGTAGGAGACGTCGCCGGCGATGGTCAGGTCCTGGACGGTGTTCGTGCCGCCCCGGCCGAAGAGACCGCCCTTGCCGTCCTTGCCGCGCAGTACGGTCGACCACTCCCCCGCGCCGCGCAGGGCGATTCCGGTCAGGTTCACATGGTCGGAGATGTTGTACGTACCGGCCGGCAGCCACAGGCCCTTGCCCTGCGACTTGGCCGTCCCCACCGCCGAGTTGAGCGCGGCGGTGTCGTCGCTGCCGTCGTCCGGGGTCACGCCGAGGGTGGTCGCCGAGACGAAACCGGTGGACGGCATGGTGGCGGCGGCCGGTGCGGTCTCCGTCTCCACCAAGTCCAGCGTGTAGTTGGCGGCGGTGTCGCCGGAGTCCTTCTGGAACTTCAGGACGGTGCCGGCGGGGAAGTTGCCGACGGTGGCGCGTGTCTCGTCGAAGAAGTGGTGGGCGGAGCCCTGCGAGGGGTCGTTGTTGTAGGGGTAACCGCCGTACACCCAGGCGTACTTGGACGACAGGTCCAGGTCTTTGACCTGGGTGCCGTTGGCGTAGACGCTGAGCGTCGCCGACGTTCCGGTGCCCGCCGCGTTGTCGGGGATCGAGTAGCGCAGGGTCAGCGCGTTGGCGGGCCGGGTGAGCGTGAACTGCACGTACTCGCCGGTGCTGTCGAGGACGACGGCCTTACGGCCGGACGCCTCTGACGGAACGCTGAGGAAGGTGCGGTCTGGGCCGATGGTGGTGGCGTTGGTGGTGCCGCTCTCGGCTTCGTACGCGGTGTACGGGACGGTCGCGCCCCGGCTCACGCCCGCGCCGGCGCCGGTCACGGTGATGCCGTCGAGCTGGAAGTCGCCCGCGTCGCCGGATTCGGTGCGCAGGGTAAGGGTGTTGAGGGAGGCGCGCAGCGGTACGTCGGTGGTGGTGGTCCGCCACTCGCCCGTGGTGCCCGGCAGTTGGACCTGGCGGATCTTCGTGCCGTTGGCCGTCAGGCTCACGCTCGCCGCCGCCGACGCGGTGGTGCGGTAGCGGACGGCGACCGGATAGGTGCGGGCGGCGGGCGCGTCGACCGCGAAGACGGCGCGCGCGCCGGCCTTGGTGAAGCCGGTCAGATAGCCCCTTCCGCCGTATCCGGAGGCGGAGTTGGCGATACCGGAGCCGCCGGAGAAGTACGCGTCCTCGGCGTCCTGGGCGGGGGCGTCGGCGGGCGGCTCGGTCGGGGCGTCGGGGGTGGCGGCCGTGAAGTTGTCGAGGTTGACGTTGCCGCTGTCGGCGGTGGTGAAGGTGAGGGCGACGGTGTTGCTGCCCTCCTTGTACGGCACCGGCTCGTCGCGCGTGGCCCAGGTGGTCCAGTTCGCGGTGGCGGGGAGGCTGATCTGGCGGACCTTGGCGCCGTTGACGTACAGGCTCAGGGTCATGGTGGCCGTGGTGCCGTTCGCGTAACGGATCTTGAGCGACCCGTTCCCGGCGGCGGCCGAGGGGACGGTGAACGAGGTGGAGGCGCTGCCCTTGTTGCCGTCGGTGTAGCCGCCGACGAAGCCCGAGCCGGTGTAGCCGGCGTGCTCGGTGGAGCGGACGGCGCCGCCGGACAGGGTTCCGGACTCGGCCTCGACGGCCGAGGTGCCTGCGGCCGACGTGCCGGTGACCGAGGTGCTGGCGGCGGCGCCGGGGGCTCCGTACCACTGGGTCAGTGTGCAGAGGAGGGCGAGGAGAAGGGGGATCACGGCGGATCGGGCGGCTCTCGAACGCGCTATGGGTACGGGTGTCACAGCGGTCTGTCCTTCCGGGATGAGCACCGATGAGGCAGTGGGGTGCCATGGGGGGACTACCGCGACGACGGCTGTCGTCACGGAGCGGGTGGGGGCGCGATGGGGCGTGGCGGGCGGGGGCCCCGTGGGGGTGCGGTGGGCTCAGCCCTTGAGGCTGCCCGCGGTGAGTCCGGCGATGATGTGGCGCTGGAAGATCAGGAAGAGGACGAGCAGCGGGACACTGGCCATGACCATGCCCGCGAGCAGCTGATTGGCCGGCATGAACTCGGACAGCCGGTTGAGCGCGACCGTGATGGGCTGTCTGGCGGGATCGGGCAGGACGAGCATCGGCCAGAGGAAGTCCTTCCAGACGCCGACGACCGCGAAGATGGACACCACGGCGAGCACCGGCCGGGAGAGCGGGAGCACCACGGAGACGAGGACCCGCAGCGGTCCGGCTCCGTCGATCCGGGCTGAGTCGAGCAGTTCGGCCGGTATCTGGTCGAAGAACCGCTTCAGGATGAAGATGCTGAAGGCGTTGGCGGCGGCCGGCAGCCAGATCGCCCAAGGGGTGTTGATCAGGTTGAGATGGAGGACGGGGATGTCCACGACGGTGAGGTACGTGGGCACGAGCAGGGCGGACACCGGCAGCATGAGGGTGGCCAGCATCATGCCGAGGATCACGTTGCCGAGCAGGGGCCGCAGCTTGGACAGCGCGTACGCGGCGGACACGGCGACCAGCAGCTGGAACAGCCAGGCGCCGAGGGCCAGTACGAGTGTGTTGAGGAAGTGCTTGCCGAGCCCGACGTTCGTCCAGGCGCCGGTGTACGACTCCGGGTGCCAGGACTGCGGCAGCAGGGTGATGTCGGGATCGGCCAGCTCGGAGGAGGACTTGAGCGCGCCGGTCGCCATCCAGTAGAGGGGGAAGACGAAGGCGAGCGTGAAGCCGATGAGCGTCATGGTCAGCACGAAGCGGTAGAGGAACCGGCTCTTGCGGCCCGTCATCTCGGTGGGGGCGATCAGGGTGCGTACGGGGGTGTCGGCGGCCATGTCGGTGCCTCTCGGTCCTTTCCGGTCCTCTCGGGCTCTCTCGGTCCTCTCGGTGCTCCCGGCTCTCTCAGTCCCTGCTCCGGGTCAGCCGCAGATAGCAGGCGGCGAAGAGGCCCAGGACCACGAAGAGCAGCGAGCTCATCGCGCTGGCCAGGCCGAAGTCGTTGTAGACGAACGCGTAGCGGAACAGCAGCAGCAGTACGGTGACGGTCGCGTCGTCCGGTCCGCCGCCGGTGAGGATGTACGGCTCGATGAACACCTGCATGGTGCCGATGACCTGGAGGAGGAGCGTGATCATCAGGATGAACCGCATCTGCGGGATGGTCACGTGCCACAGCCGTTGCCGGATGGACGCGCCGTCCAGCTCCGCGGCCTCGTACAGATCACCGGGGACCGAGCCGAGCGCGGCCAGGTAGATCAGCGTGGTGGTGCCCATGTTGGCCCAGGTCGAGACGAGGACCAGGGAGATCATCGAGAGGTGCTCGGACTCCAGCCACTGCTGGGCGGGCAGCTGGAAGATCTCCAGGGTGTTGTTGAAGAGTCCGGGGCCGGGGTCGTAGAACCAGCGCCACAGCAGCATGGTGACGATCGGCGGCAGCATCACCGGCAGATAGACGGTCATCCTCAAGTAGCCGCGTCCGTGGCGGAGTTCGTTCAGTATCACCGCCGTCGCGAAGGGGGCGGCGAAGCCGAGGACGAGCGCGAGCAGGGTGAAGTAGCCGGTGTTCTTCCAGGCCGTCGCGAACAGCGGGTCGTCGAAGAGGCGACGGAAGTTGTCGAGGCCCACCCAGGTGGCGGGTTCGGCGAAGTTGACCTGCTGGAAGGCGAGCAGCCCGCCCCGGACGATCGGGTACCAGGAGAAGACGGCGAAGCAGAGCACTCCGGCGGTCAGGAAGAGGTACGCGGTGAGGTTCTCCCGCAGTCGGCGGCGCCGGCGGTCCGCGCGGACCTGACGGGGCGAGCCGGGTGACCGGATCGAACGGATCGAACGGGACGAGCGGTCGTCGTCGGTCTTCGCGACCGCTCGCGCGTCGTCCGCGTGCGCCCCGGCCCCCTCGCCGCCGCCGGCGGCCGGCCCCGACCCCGGCGACTGCGACTGCGACGTTGTGTGAAGTGGCGTGGCGCCCATGTCACTTGACCGTGGCGAGGAGGGAGTCGACCTTCTTCGCCGCGTCGCCGAGAAGCCGGTCGAGGTCCGCGTCCTTCTTGGTCAGGACCGACTGCATGACGCCGTCGAGAACGGTGTAGATCTGCTGCGCGTTGGGCGGCTCGACCTTCTGCTCAAGTTCGCCGTTGCGGGCCATGAAGGGCGCGAAGTTCTTCTGCGGGACGTTGGCGTACTTCGCGTGGATCCCGTCGACCTTGTTCTGCACCTCGTCGGTGTAGAGCCGGTCGAGGGGCAGCCCGATCGGCACGTCCTGGCCACCGATGCGCTGGTCGTTGAAGGCCGTGCGGTCCGGGTTCAGATACTTCCACTGGACCCACCGCACTCCCGCCTCGATCTTCTCGGGCGACGCCTTGGGGTTGAACATGAAGCCGTTGCCCCCGCCGAGGGTCGCGGTCCCGGGCATGGCGGCCACGCCGTAGTCGTCGTACTCGCGCTCGAACTGCTTGACGATCGTGGGGACGTTGTCCGGACCGGCCATGTACATCCCGAGCTTGCCGGAACCCATCATCTTCTGGACGTCGGCGATCTCCAGGAGCTGGCGGGTGCCCATGCTGCCGTCGGTCCAGCGCATGTCGTGGAGCATCTGGAGAGCGTCGCGGCCGGCCTCGTCGTCGAACGCGGCCTTCCACCGGTCGCCGTCCTTCACCGCGATGTCGCCGCCCATGGAGTAGACCCAGGAGGTGAAGTGCCAGCCGCCCTGGTTGTTCTTGCTGTAGTCGGCGTATCCGACCGTGCCGTCACCGAGGGCGCTGATCTTCTTCGCGGCCGTCCGCACCTCGTCCCAGGTCGTCGGCGGCCTGTCCGGGTCGAGTCCCGCCCGCTCGAACAGCGCTCGGTTGTAGACCAGGCCGAGTGAGTACTGCCCGTTCGGGAGGCCGTAGATCTTGCCGTCCTGTCCCTTGAAGACGTCCTGGAACTCGGGACGGATGTCCTTCAGATACGGCACGTCCTTGAGGTACGGCGTGATGTCGGCGCCCTGGCGGCGCTGGATCAGACCGGCCGGGTCGGTGAAGTAGACGTAGTACACGTCCTCCAGCTGGCCGCCCGCGAGTTTGGCGGCGAAGGTCTTGGGGTCCATCTGGCCCTCGTGGGGCTCGATCCTGATCTTCGGGTGAGCCTTCTCGAAGTCCTTGACGTCCTGCTCGAAGATCTTGCGGTCCACCGGCTGCGTCTTGGGCGGCATGTCGTTGACGCTGATGGTCACGACGCCGTCCTTTCCGACGCCCGACGGTTCGGACGGGCTGCCGCAGGCGGCAGGACCGAGCATCAGCGCCGAGGCCAGGGCCAGGCCGAGCGCGCGACGTCGTGCGATGCCATCCATGTCCATGGGGATCCCATGCCTTCCTGGCGGAGTCTGCAAAGGGTTTGCGTGACTTGCAGCGGCTCGGCCTCTGCGTCGTCTCGTCGGCGCCGACAGTAAAAGTGGGATACGCAAGAAGTCAATGAGCGTGCGCAAAAACTAAATCTGGGGGGAGGGGTGGTCCGGAGGCAGGCGTGACGGATTGTCACCGGACAGGGCGACAGGGCAGGCGATCCAGTCCGGTCGCGAACGACGGGAAGGGGCCCGGCCGTTGGCCGGACCCCTTCTTCTTTCGGCGTTGCCCGTCAGACGCTCACGACGCCCGGGAGCCCCTCGCGACGGACGGCGGAGGGGCCGTTGAGCTGCGCACGATCAGTTCGGTGTCGAACATCATCATCTCGCCCTCCGTCGCGTGCCCCTTCATCTGCGACGCCAGCGAGGCGATCACTGCGGCGGCCATCGCCTGGACCGGCTGACGCGCCGTCGTCAGGGGCGGGTCGGTCGCCACCATGTACAGAGAGTCGTCGAATCCGACGACCGAGAGGTCTTCCGGTACACGCAGCCCCTGCCGCCGCGCGGCGCGGATCGCGCCAAGGGCGAGTGCGTCGCTTGCGCAGACGACCGCGGTGGCGCCGTGCGCCAGGAGCCGGGGCAGTGCGGTGGCGCCGCCCTCCATCGAGAACAGCCCATGGGAGACGAGTTGGCGCCAGTCCTCCCCCGGCCCGGCGGACCCCGCGCTCGTCCGCTGTTCGCAGAACGTCTGGTAGCCGGCGAGTTTGCGGGCCGACGGGACATGCCCCACCGGGCCGAGGATCATGCCGATCCGCTCGTGTCCGAGCGAGGCGAGATGCCCGAGCACCTGCTGGGCGGAGGCGGAGTCGTCGATGGAGACCTGGGCGACGCCCAGATTCTCGTCCGCCGCGTTGAGCAGCACGATCGGTAGCCGCCGTTCGCGCAGGGCGCGTCCGTGCTCGGGGCCGGCGTCGGCGTAACTGGCGCCGACGAAGATGATCCCGCCGACGTTCTGCTTGAGGATCATGTCGATGTAGTGCGCCTCGGAGACTCCGTCGGCGGTGCGTGTGCACAGGACGGGGATGAGACCGCGCTTGTTCAGAAGTCCCGCCAGCGCCTCGACGAAGGCGGGGAAGATCGGATTCTGCAGGTCGGGGACCACGAGTCCGACGAGCGCGGCCCGCTCCCGCTGCATGTCGCGCGGCCGCTCGAAGCCGCAGACGTCCATCGCGGTCAGCACGGCGTCGCGGGTCGACGGGGCCACGTCGGTCGCCCCGTTGAGCACCCGTCGGGCCGTCGTCTCGCTGACGCCGGCGAACTCGGCCACCTGAGAGAGTCTTTTCTTCACGCCCACCAACCTACCAACCCGATGCGCAAGAAATGAAGATCGGTTGCGCAATTTTCTGACACATAAGGCCAGTCATGATCGGGCCGACGCGGTCGCGCGAGGCCCCTCAAACCCGGTCGCGCCTCTCACCCCACCCGCTGCGGCCCGTCGGCCGGAACCGTTGACGCGGCCCCTGACGCGTTCTACCTTCCCCTTGTTCACGTCCGGGATTGCGACCGTTGTCCGAAATATCGAACCCATCGGGCCCATTAGACCCATCAGACCTGTCAGACCTGTCGACCAAGGCGAGGAACGCATGGCCCGCACCGCCCACTTCACCCTCGACCCCGCCTTCACCGTCGGCGAGGTCGACGACCGCCTCTTCGGCTCCTTCGTGGAGCATCTCGGCCGCTGCGTGTACACGGGGGTGTACGAGCCGGGCCACCCTTCCGCCGACGCGGCCGGCCTGCGCGGCGATGTGCTCGCTCTGGTGAGGGAGTTGGGCGTGAGTGTCATCCGATATCCCGGCGGCAACTTCGTCTCCGGCCACCGGTGGGAGGATTCCGTCGGCCCCGTCGAGGACCGGCCCCGCCGGCTCGACCTCGCCTGGCACTCCACCGAGACCAACCGTTTCGGCCTCGCCGAGTTCATGGACTTCGTCGGCAAGGTCGGCGCGGAGCCGATGATGGCGCTCAACCTCGGTACGCGCGGTGTGCGGGAGGCGCTCGACCTCCAGGAGTACGCCAACCACCCCGCCGGCACCGCCCTGTCCGAGCTGCGCCGGTCGCACGGTGCGAAGGAGCCGTACGGCATCGGGCTCTGGTGTCTGGGGAACGAGCTGGACGGCCCGTGGCAGACCGGGCACAAGACGGCGCGGGAGTACGGGCGGCTGGCCGCCGAGACCGCCCGGGCCATGCGCCAACTCGACCCGTCCGTGACACTCGTCGCGTGCGGCAGCTCGAACCAGGCCATGGCGACGTTCGCCGCGTGGGAGGCGGAGGTGCTGCGGGAGACGTACGACCTGGTGGACCACATCTCGCTGCACGCGTACTACGAGGAGACGGACGGCGACCGCGACTCGTTTCTCGCCTCCGCCGTCGACATGGAGTCGTTCATCGAGAACGTGGTCGCCACCTGTGACCATGTGGGCGCCCGGCTCAAGTCCGGCAAGCGGGTCAATCTCTCGTTCGACGAGTGGAACGTCTGGTACCAGTCGCGCCACGAGCCGCCGGTCGGGGACTCCTGGGACGAGGCGCCCCGGCTGCTGGAGGACGCGTACTCGGTCACCGACGCGGTCGTGTTCGGCTCACTGCTGATCGCCCTGCTCCGGCACGCCGACCGCGTGACCATCGCCTGTCTCGCCCAACTGGTCAATGTCATCGCGCCGATCATGACGGAGCCGGGCGGCGCCGCCTGGAAGCAGACCACGTACTTCCCCTTCCAGCAGGCGTCGCGCTACGGCCGGGGGCGGGTGCTTCAGGTGGCCGCCGACTCGCCCACGTATCCGACCCGCGAGTACGGGGAGGCCGATCTGCTGCACGCCACCGCCGTCCGGGGCACCGACGGCTCGGTCACCGTCTTCGCGGTGAACCGGAGCACGACCGAGCCGCTGCCGCTGGAGATCTCCCTGCGTGGGACGGGGGTGAGCGGTGTCGTCGAGCACAGCGCGCTCCACGACGCCGATCCCGATGCCCGCAACACCCTCGCCGAGCCCGAACGCGTCGCGCCACGGGCCCAGTTGGGCACCGAACTGTCCGGCGATTCCCTGCGCGCCACGCTCGCGCCGCTGTCCTGGAACATGATCCGGCTGGCCTGATCATGGCTCCCCGACACCGAGAAACCTCTGTGCGAGGTATTTACACCAGGGCTTTTACATCGATGTAATCGATGTCCGGCCGCACGCGCCGCCCAGCCGCCCGGCTGCCCGGCCGGTGGCTTCGCGAGCCCGCACGTGCCTCTTCCCTGACCGGAGACGCCATGTCACTGCCCCCCACCGGCCCGTCCGACTCCCTGTCCGACCAGTCGAACGACGTCCCACGGCCCGAATATCCGCGTCCCAGCTTCGTGCGCGAGGAGTGGCGGAATCTCAACGGCACCTGGCAGTTCGCCTTCGACCCCGGCGACAGCGGTCTCGAACGCGGCCTTGTCCACCAGGAGTTGACCGGTCGGATCACCGTGCCCTTCTGCCCCGAGTCCGAGCTGTCGGGCATCGGCGACCCCGACTTCCATCCCGCCGTCTGGTACCGGCGTACGGTGCGTGTCCCGGCGCACTGGGCGGGCCGGCGTGTGCTCCTGCACTTCGGCGCGGTCGACCACGACACGACCGTGTGGGCGGACGGACGTGAAGTGGCAAGGCACAGCGGCGGGTTCACCTCCTTCACCGTGGATCTCGGCGATGTCGCGGGTGGTACGGAAGCGGGGCCCGGCGAAGACGGTGAGGTCGTCATCGTCGTACGGGCCAGGGACAACCCGCACGGTCCGCAGGCACGTGGCAAACAGTCCGTGGAGTACGCCAACACCGCCTGCAACTACACCCGTACGACGGGTATCTGGCAGACCGTGTGGATGGAGCCGGTCTCCGGCGTCCGGCTGGAGCGCCCCCGCATCACCCCGGACCTGGGCTCGGGCGCGTTCCACCTCGAACTGCCGCTCTCCGCCAACCGCCCGGGGCACCGTGTACGGGCCGTCCTCCGCGACGCGGCCGGCGAGACCGTCGTACGGGCCGACGTGCGCGCCGATCTCGATCTCGCGCCCCGCATGGTGCTGACCGTCCCCGCCGACCGGCTCAGGCCGTGGAGCCCGGAGGACCCCCATCTCTACGCGGTGGAGCTGGAGTTGGTGAACGCCGAGGGGCAGGTGACCGACTCCGCCGTCTGCACCGCCGGGCTCCGGTCGGTGGCCATCGACGGCAAGCGGCTGCTGCTCAACGGCCGCCCGGTCTTCCAGCGGCTCGTACTCGACCAGGGCTGGTATCCGGACGGGCTGATGACCGCGCCCGACGACGCGGCGCTCGTACGGGACATCGAACTCTCGCTCGCCGCGGGCTTCAACGGGGCCCGGCTCCACCAGAAGGTCTTCGAGGAGCGTTTCCTGCACCACGCGGACCGGCTGGGCTATCTCGTCTGGGGCGAGTTCGGCGACTGGGGCTGCGCGAGCGGGACCACCACCAGGGACAACCAGCGGCCGACCGCCGGATACCCCGCGCAGTGGCTGGAGGCCCTGGAGCGGGACTACTCCCATCCCTCGATCGTCGGCTGGTGTCCGCTCAACGAGACCCATCAGAAACTGCACGACCGGCAGACCGTCCTGGACGACGTCACCCGGTCCATGTTCCTCGCGACGAAGGCCGCCGACCGCTCACGGCCGGTCATCGACGCGTCGGGCTACTCCCACCGCGTCGCCGAGACCGACGTGTACGACTCGCACAGCTACGAACAGGACCCGTCGCTCTTCCGTGCCCAGATGGCGGGCCTGGACAAGAACGCGCCGTTCACCAATCCGGACGAGCGGGACACGGACGCCGTGTGGTCGCTGCCCTATCGCGGACAGCCGTACTTCTGTAGCGAGTTCGGCGGCATCTGGTGGAATCCGGAGGAGGCCGCCGCCCAACGCGACGGCCCCGACACCGACACAGACGCGGACGACGCCGACCGCAGCGTCTCGTGGGGCTACGGCCAACGTCCGCGTACGGAGGAGGAGTTCCAGCGGCGCTTCGCCGGGCTCACCGGTGTGCTGCTCGACGATCCGCACATGTTCGGCTACTGCTACACCCAGCTCACCGATGTGTTCCAGGAGCAGAACGGCGTCTACCGCTTCGACCGCACGACGAAGCTCGACGTCGGGCGGTTGCGCGCGGCCCAGGTGCGTCGCGCGGCGTTCGAGGCTCCCCACGGGGATCCCACGGGCACGGGCGTGGGCACGGGAGCCGGAGCGGGAGCGGGAGCGGGAGCGGGCGGCGACGGCGAAGGGGCCGAGCGGTGAGCGGCCCGTCCCGGCGCCGGCTGCTCAAGGGCGCGCTGTACGGCGCCGGGGCCGCCGCCCTGGCCCCGGCGCTCGGCGCCTGCGGCTCGGTCACGGGCAGCGTCTCGGACGCCGAGGAGATCCAGTACTGGAATCTGTTCCAGGGGCCCGACGGTGCGCTGATGAAGGACATCACCCGCGACATCGAACGCCGCACGCCGGGACTGAAGGTCAGGAGCACGGTCCTGGAGTGGGGACCTCCGTACTACACCAAGCTCGCCATGGCCTCCGCCGGCGGGCGCTCCCCGGACCTCGCGATCCTGCATCTGACCCGGCTGCCCGGTTACGCCCCCGGCGGGCTGCTCGACCCCTTCGACCTGGATCTGCTCGCCGAGTTCGGCGTACGCCGCGAGGATCTCAACGAGACGGTGTTCGAACGCTGTCTGTACGAGGGCGAGCCGTACGCGATCCCCCTCGACACCCACCCGTTCATCATCTACTTCGATCGCGACCTGATGGACAGGTCCGGGCTGCTGAGGAGCGACGGACAGCCGCTTCCCTTCGAATCGCCCGCGCACTATCTCGAAGTCGCCGAGAAGCTCCGCAAGGACCACGGGAAGCTCGGCCCCGTGTTCGGCCATGTCACCGACGCCGCCATGGGCTGGCGCATGTTCTGGACCCTGTTCAACCAGACGGGCGCCACCTTCGACCTGTCGGGCGGCCGGCTGGAGATCGACCGTGAAGTGGCCGCCGGCGTCGTGGAGTTCATGGCGGACATCGCGCGGCCCGACTGCCGGACGATGGACCTCACCACGGCGATAGCCGCGTTCGCCAACGGCGAGTCCCCGATGATCTTCTCGGGCGAGTGGGAGCTGAACACCTTCCGTACGGCCAAGAAGGACACCCTCGGCGCCGCTCCCTTCCCCACCTTCTTCGACCGGCCGGGCGGCGCCGCCGACAGCCACTCGCTGGTGCTCCCCCACCAGACGGGGGCGGATCCGGACCGGCGGCGCCGTACGCATCAGTTCGTCGCCGAGCTGGTCAAGTCGAGCCTGGCGTGGGCGGAGGCCGGTCATATCCCGGCGTACCGGCCGGTCGTGGAGTCGAAGGAGTACGCCGGGCTGCATCCGCAGGCCGAGTACGCCGCGGCGGCCGACCATCCGGTGCTCGATCCGGCGGCCTGGTTCACCGGCTCCGGATCGGACTTCCAGAACCGGATGTGCCAGGCCCTTCAGCCGACCCTCACCGGGTCGGCGTCCGCGCGCAGCGCCGTACGGACGATGGAGTCGGAGATCAACACGCTTCTGTCCAAGCCGAATCCGGCCTGATCGCGAAGGAAAGGAGCGAAGGCCATGAGCAGCGTGCCCACCGTCACCGGTCCGAACGCCGGCGACGAAGCCCGGCCCTCCGCGAAACGCCGGCGACGTGGTCTGCCGGGTGGCGGCCCGTCAGGAGGAGGCGAGCGGAGAGGCACAGCGTCCCGGGGTGGTGCCTCGGGACTCGCCGGGTGGCCGTTCGTCGTACCGTTCCTGGTCTTCTTCGTTCTCTTCCTGGTCGTGCCCCTCGGCTTCGGGCTGTGGATGAGCCTCACCGACTCCAGCCTCACCGGCCACGGCGACGGCACCTTCGCGGGACTGGACAACTACGCCGAGGCGTTCACGGACAGCGAGGTCTGGCAGAGCCTTGGCAACACCGCCTGGTTCACAGTGCTCTCGTCGGTTCCGCTGGTGCTGTTCTCCCTGGTCATGGCGCTGCTCGTGCACACCGGGCTACCCGGCCAGTGGGTGTGGAGGCTGTCCTTCTTCGCGCCGTACCTGCTGCCCGTGGCCGTCGTCACCCAGGTGTGGATGATGCTCTACCAGCCCGAGTCGGGGCTGTTCAACACCGCGCTGGAAGCCGTCGGTATCGACGGGATCGGCTGGCTGGTGGAGGAGAAGTACGCGATGTGGTCCGTCGCGCTCCTCACACTCTGGTGGACGGTGGGCTTCAACTTCCTGCTCTACCTGGCGGCCCTCCAGTCGGTCCCGGACCATCTCTACGAGGCGGCGGCGCTCGACGGGGCCGGTGCGTGGCGCAGACTGTGGTCGATCACGCTGCCGCAGCTGCGCCGTACGACCGGGCTGATCGCGGTCCTGCAAGTACTGGCCTCCCTCAAGGTGTTCGACCAGATCTATCTGCTCACCAAGGGCGGGCCGGCCGGATCGACCCGGCCGATCCTCGAATACATCTACGACACCGGTTTCACCAACTACCGGCTGGGCTACGCCTCCGCGGTGTCGTACGTCTTCTTCGCGATCGTCGTCGTCCTCTCCCTCGCCCAGCTCAAGCTCTTCTCGCGCAGGGAGGACTGATCCGGCCATGACCACCGACGCATCATCACTCGCATCCAATCCGTCCGACGCGCCCAACGCGACCAGCGCGTCCGGCCTCTCGAACGCGTCCGGACCGCGCCGCAGCACCATGCCGAGGGAGGTGGCGCGCAGACGCCGCGGCGGTCTCGGCGGCAACAGGGCCGGAGGCGGGCGGAGTTGGCACCCGATGCTGGGTGCGGGCCTCCTCCCCCGTGTCCTGTCCGTGCTGGCGCTGATCCTGATGGCCGGTGTCTGGCTGGTGCCGATCGCCTGGGGGCTGGACACCTCCTTCAAGTCGGAGGTCGACGCGAGTTCGGCGGGCGGCGACTGGATTCCGGCGGACGGCTTCACGCTCGCGGCGTACCGGGAGATCTTCGCGCAGGGGAATCTGCCCGTCTGGGCGCTCAACAGCCTCTTGATCGGTGCGGCGGTGACCGTACTGACGGTCGTCGTGTCCGCCATGGCGGCGTACGCGCTCTCCCGAGGGCTGTTCCATGGCCGGCGGGCGCTGCTCGCGGTCACCGTCGCCTCGATCCTGGTGCCGCCGCAGATCCTGATCGTGCCGCTGTTCCGGCAGATGCTGGCGATGAACCTGGTGGACACCTACGCGGCGGTGATACTGCCGCAGGTGGTGGCGCCGGTCATGGTCTACATCCTGAAGAAGTTCTTCGACGCGGTCCCGCGCGAGCTGGAGGAGGCCGCCCGGATCGACGGGGCCGGGAGCGTGCGGATATTCGTCAGCGTCATCCTGCCGCTGTCGCGGCCGATACTCGCCGCGGTGTCGATCTTCGTCTTCATCACCACCTGGAACAACTTCCTGTGGCCGTTCATCATCACCAGCGACCCGACGCTGATGACGCTGCCGGTGGGTCTGTCGAGCGTCAAGGACTCCTACGGCCTGCAGAACGCGCAGGCGTCGGCGGCGTCGGTCCTCGCCGCGATTCCGCTGCTGGTGGTCTTCATGCTGTTTCAGCGTCAGATCGTCAAGTCCGTCGCGACGACCGGGCTGGGAGGTCAGTGAGCTCTGGGTGAGCGGTAGTTGGCACGGAACGTTGTCACGCCGTCAGCGCGGCGGGTCCTCGCCGACGAGGCCGTCCACCGACTCACGGATGAGATCGGCGTGGCCCACATGCCTCGCGTACTCCTCGATCAGGATCCGCCGCAGGCTCGGGGCCCCGCCGTCGGGCCGGCCGCGCCGGGACAACTGGTCGAGACCGCCGTCGGCCAGTGCCTCCGCGACCAGGGCGCGGGACCGGTCGACGGCGTTCTGCCAGAGCGTGTACAGCTCCTCGGGGCTGTTGGCGGCGGCCGTTCGCCACTCCCAGTCGGGGCCGGAGTCCCAGTCGACCGTGTCCCACGGGGGCGACGGTCTACGGTCGAACAGCCGGCCCGAGAAGTAGTCGCCTCAACGAGCGCGAGGTGCTTGATCAGTCCGCCGAGGGTCACGGACGAGACGCCGACCGTCGCCCGCAGCCCGGCCGGGGCCAGTCCCCCGCTCTTCCAGGCGAACGTCGCGCGCTGCCGCTCCAGCGAGCCCAGCAGGGGCGCGATCTCGTCGCCGGCGACGGGAGGTTCCGCGCTGCGCCGCCGGCCCGTCAGCGGCCCAGTCGGGCCGCGAGACCGTCGAGCACGCACTCCAGGCCGAACGCGAACTCGACGTCGGGGTCGGGTTCCTCGCCTTCGAGGACGCGGCGGGCGAGCATCGGG
>NZ_JBHUZM010000034.1:0-64128 GCF_042667665.1 Streptomyces sp. NPDC057307
CGGTGTCACCGCGTGGCCGGGCCTTTCCCATGGACCGGATGATCGACAGATCCGCTCAGCCCTTGGCCTGGGGCCTCCACTGCCGGAGACTGATCCGATGACGCAGCGTGTGGATCTCGCGACCGTGATGGACCAACTGGCCATCGATGAGGTGATCAGCGGTTACGCGATGGCCGTGGACGATGCCGACTGGCCCGGCTTTCTCGCTCTCTTCACTCCCGACGGGCGCGCCGACCACCGCGGCGCCGGTGGAATCGAGGGGTCGGCCGCCGAGGTCGCCGACTGGCTCGCGGGCGTCCTGGGCCGTTTTCCCGTACGCCAGCACCTGATCGGCAACCGCCGGCTGAGCTTCCAGGACGCCGGCGGATATCCCGGCGACCGTGCCGAGGTGCGGGCCGACTGCCTGAGCACACTGTTCGCGGAGTCCGGTGAGGAGACCGCCGCCATCGGCCGTTACACCTTCGGCCTCTCCCGCACGGACGACGGCTGGCGGCTGCACGGCGTCGTGGCGCGGGAGCGGGCACGGCGTGGCGCGGGTGTCACCACCGAGGGCTGACGGGGCGCGCTCGTCGATGCCGTGGACGCGGGGCTCATGGGCGCGCGGCTCGTAGGCGCGGGCTGACGCGCCGGGGGCGCTCTGTCGTCGCACGCCTCCTCTCCCGCACACTGATCGCCAAGCACCACGCCCGGCCGGGATCGGGCGGACGGCGGATCGGGCGGCACGAGGAGGCGCGGCATGCGGGTTCCGGCCGGCCGGCGGGAGATCTGGGCCCGCCGCGCCACTTCACCCGTGTGGCGCGGCGCCGCGGCTGTGGCGGCGGGCGCGCTGCCCGCGCTCTCCTTTCCCGAACCGGGCCTCTGGTGGTTCGCGTACGGGGCCCTCGTGCCGTGGATGCTGCTGGTACGTACGGCTCCGACGGGCCGACGCGCGGCCCTGGACGGCTGGCTCGGCGGGCTGGGTTTCATGCTCGCCGTCCATCACTGGCTGATGCCGAGCCTCCATGTGTTCATCGTGCTGTTGGCCGGGCTGCTGGGGCTGCTGTGGGCCCCGTGGGGCCCGCTGGTCCGGCGGATGCTCGGCGGGCGGCCTTCGCCCCGGCGTACGGCCGCCGCGCTGGCGGTGGTGCCGTCGGGCTGGCTGATGATCGAGACGGTGCGGTCGTTCGAGGGGCTGGGCGGTCCGTGGGGGCTGCTGGGCGCCGGTCAGTGGGAGGTCGCGCCCGCGCTGCGGCTCGCCTCGGTGGGCGGCGTCTGGCTGGTGACTCTGCTGGTGGTGGCCGTGAACACCGCGCTGACCGTGCTGCTGACGGTGTCCACCGCCCGTACGGTCGCCGTCGCCGGGCTCGTGGGGTCCGCCGTCGCCGTGACCTCCGCGTGGCTGTGGGCGCCACGCCCGGCGCACTCGGGGCAGGTGCGCGTCGCCGTCGTCCAGCCCGGTGTCTTCGGCGGCCCCGACAGCGTCGAGCGGCGCTTCGACCACGGCGAGGAGCTGACGCGCTCGCTGGCCGGCCGGGATCTGGACCTCGTGGTGTGGGGCGAGAGCAGCGTCGGCCACGATCTGACGACCCGGCCGGATCTCGCGGCGCGCCTCGCCGTGCTGTCCCGGCAGGTCGGCGCCGAGATCCTGGTCAACGTGGACGCTCCCGGTACGGACGCGGCGGGGCGCACCGGGATCTTCAAGAGCGCCGTGCTGGTGGGCCCGAACGGTCTGACGGGCGACCGCTACGACAAGATGCGGCTGGTGCCGTTCGGCGAGTACGTCCCGGCGCGCGCGGCGCTCGGCTGGGCGACGTCGGTGGGCAAGGCGGCGGGCGAGGACCGTGTGCGGGGCACCCGCCGGGTGGTCATGGTGCTGCCCGGCGAGGGGCGGGGCGGGCTGCGGGTCGGCCCGCTGATCTGCTTCGAGTCGGCGTTCCCCGACATGAGCCGGCGACTGGCCAGGGACGGCGCGCAGGTGCTCGTCGCACAGTCGTCGACCTCGTCCTTCCAGGGAAGCTGGGCGCCGGAGCAGCACGCGTCGCTGGCCGCGCTGCGGGCGGCGGAGACGGGCCGCCCGACGGTGCACGCCACCCTCACGGGCATGAGCGCGGTGTACGGCCCGGAGGGCGAGCGGGTCGGTGCCCCGCTCGGCACGGGCCCCGGTGCGAGCGCCGTGTACGAGCTTCCGCTGGCACACGGCACCACGGCGTACGTCAAGTACGGCGACTGGCCGCTGTACGGCGCGCTGGCCGTGCTGGCGGCGCTGTGCGCCGCCGAGGGCGCGCGGTCGCTCAGGCGGCCTGTGCCCGCACCGCCAGAACCACCCGTTCACACAGCTCGTGCGTCAGCAGAGCGTCCCGGGCACTGAGCGTCTTCCCGGCCCGTACGGCGTCCAGGAACGTCAGCACGCACTGCTCGATACCGCGCTGCCGGGCCACCGGCACCCAGTCGCCGCGCCTGCGGACGCTGGGCTGGCCCTTGTGGTCGACGATCTCGGCGAGGTGGTGGACGGCGCGCTTGGTGTCCTGTCCCGAGACTTCGAGGATCTCCTCGGTCGAGCCGTTCATCCGGTTCATCATGCCGATGGCGGTGAAGCCGTCGCCGGAGAGCTGGAGCACGACGTGCTCGGTCAGGCCCTCGCGTGTGCGGGCGCGGACGTCGATGTGCTCGACGGGGCCGGGGACCAGGAAGCGCAGGGTGTCCACGACATGGATGAAGTCGTCCAGGACGAGGGTGCGGGCGTCCTCGGGCAGGCCGACGCGGTTCTTCTGCATGAGGATCAGGTCGCGCGGATGCTCCAGGCACTGCGCGTAGGAAGGCGCGAAGCGCCGGTTGAAGCCGACGGTCAGGCTCGTCCCGCGCTCCTCGGCGAGGGCCACCAGCCGCTCGGAGTCCTTGAGTTCGTACGCGAGGGGCTTGTCGACGAAGGTGGGCACACCGGCCTCCAGGAGCCGGGTGACGATCTCGGCGTGGGCGGCGGTCGGCGCGTGGACGAACGCGGCGTCCAGGCCCTGGCCGAGGAGCGAGTCGAGGTCGGCGTGGCGCCGCTCGGCGGGGATGTGGTGGGTCTCGCCGACCCGCGTGAGGGTGGCCGGGGTGCGCGTCTGCAGATGCAGCTCGGTCCCGGGCAGCGTGGTGAGCACCGGCAGATACGCCTTCTGCGCGATGTCGCCGAGCCCTATGCAGCCGACCTTCACGTGGTTCTCCCTGTCGCCTTGCCGCGGTTCTGTCTCACGCGCCGGTGCGCGAGGGTCTGCCGTGCGGACCCTGATCCGCAGCATACGGGCGCCGCGGGGATCACCGTTCGGCGACGACGGCAACACCTGGGCGGGCCGTGTCACCCGTGCGGGTCACTCCGGGCGGTTACGGCCCCGACACGCCGGGCGGCCAGCAGAGTTGGCCCGGTGACACGGCGGACGAGAACGACAGCGTTGCTCCTGCTCGGTGTGGCCGTCGGAGGGGCCTCGGCCTGTGTGGCCGTGGAGCCCGAGGCGGGCGCCGCCCCGGACGTCGGCGCCGTACGGGCCGAGGCCCCGACGCCCGGCGCCGTGGAGCCGCAGATCGTGCAGCCGTCGGCGCGCGAGGTCCTGGAGGCCGCGGCCCCGCCCCGGCGTACGCTCCCGGCGCGGCCGGCCGTGACGGACTCCGTACAGCCGTCGCCCGAGCCGCCTCGGCGCCGTACGGCCGTACGACCGCCGGCACCTCCCGCACCATCCGCACGGCCCGTCCCGGCGGCTCCGACGACGGCGTTGCCCGATCTGGACGCCGGGCTGTGCGCGCTCGGTACGCGGTACGGGGGCTGGGCGCCGGGCAGTCCGGAGAGCCGTCTCTGCGAGCGGACGTACGGCGACTGACCACCCGCCGCTCCTCTCCTCCCCCCTCCCTCGCGGGAATGTGACCGATTCCGGCCAATCCGCAGGTCAAGCCGCCGCTGCGACAGCGCGACCGCCTCGGAACCGACGCCGACCGGCTTCACACACTCGACTCGCATGTCACTAAGTGACACAATGTCGCTTGAAGACATCGACAGAAGGGTGACGGGACGCCATGACGACGACAAAGCGCGGCGGAGGAGGGATGAGCGACCAGCGGCGTACGCGCCTGCGGCTGGAGATCTCCCGGGAAGCGGCACGTCTGTTCTGGGACCAGGGGGTGGCCGGCACGAGCGGCGATCAGATCGCGGAGGCCGTGGGCCTCTCGACACGCACCATCTGGCGCCACTTCCGCAGCAAGGAGAGCTGCGCCGAGCCGATCGTCATGCAAGGCGTCGTCACCCTGACGAAGGTGCTGCGCGACTGGCCCCGACATCTCTCCCTCGAAGACCATCTGGCGGCCGACCTGATCAGGCTCGGGCAGGAGGCACCGCCCGTCGACATGGCCGACGAGATGCTCGCGATGAAGATGATCAAGCTCGCCGACACCGAGCCGGCGCTCCGCACGGCGTGGCTGATGGCCTGCGACCAGACGGAGCGGGAGATGCGCGCGATCATCGGCGACCGCCTCGGGCGTCCGTCCGATGATCTGGAGGTACGGCTGCACGCCGCGACGACCGCCTCGGTGCTGCGGGTGCTGGACGAGTACATCGGCGCCGCCGTCCTCGCCGGTGAGGACCTCCCCGAGTTCAAGGACGCGACGGCCGTCGCCCGGCGTTTCGCCCAGGCGATCCGAAGAGCCACCGGCGGAGTCGTCGGCGACCCCGTCGCGTGAGGCCCCCGAGCCCCGAAAAACCTGTCGACCGATCTGGGAAACAGCCAGAAGGAGTGTCTTATGTCCGCCGTCTCACCCGCGGTCCCCCACCTCGCCGTCGAAGACCTCTTCGGCTCGCCGATCAAGGCCGGCGCGTCGATCTCACCCGACGGCACCACCCTCGCGTACCTGGCGCCCTGGCGGGGGCGGCTGAACGTCTGGGTGGAGAGCATCGACACGGACGAGGAGGCGCGCTGCGTCACCGCGGACGACCACCGCAGCGTGCACATCTACCACTGGACCGACGACCCGCGCTGGCTGCTCTACGAGCAGGACGGCGACGGTGACGAGAACTGGCACGTCCACCGGGTCGACCTGACGGACCCGGGCGCGAAGGCGGTCGATCTCACCCCCTTCCCCGGCGCCAGGGTCATGGGTTTCGAGACGAGCGTCTCCCGGCCGGGCAAGGCGCTGCTGCGGCTGAACCGGCGGGATCCCGCCGAGTTCGACCTCTACGAGGTGGACATCGCCACGGGTGAGCTGACGATGCTGGCGCAAAACCCCGGCCAGGTCGCCGACTTTCTTTACACGCCCAGCGGTGATCTGTACACGCGGTCCCTGGCGGCCGACGGCGACATGGAACTGTCGAAGTGGCGCCCCGGCGCGGAGAAGTCGCCTCCGGTCGTCACGGTCGACGGCGCCGACTACCCGCTGGGTGTGTATCCGTTCCAGCTCACCCCGGACGGCACCGGTCTGTGGCTCGGCTCCAACCGGAACAGCGACCGGACCCGGCTGGTCCGGCTCGACCTGGCCACGGGCGAGGAGACCGAGATCGACAGCCACCCGGTCTTCGACCTCGACACCCAGGCACACGTCTTCCCCACGCTGCCGTCGCCGCTCATCCGCGACCGGCGCACCGGCGAGCTGATCGCGGTCCGCTACCGCGGCGAGCGGCAGGTGATCCAGCCCCTGGACCCGCACTTCGCCGACGTACTGGAACATCTCACGAAGCTCTCCGACGGCGACCTGTCGGCCGTGTCGTCCGACGAGAGCGGACAGCGCTGGGTCGTCAGCTTCAGCCATGACCGTGACCCCGGTGCCACCTTCTACTACGACCACTCCACCGGCGAGAGCCGACTGCTGTTCCGGCCGTACCCGCATCTGGACCCCGAGGCACTGGCTCCGATGACACCGGTCACGATCACCTCACGGGACGGGCTGGCACTCCCGTCGTACCTGACGCTGCCCCTGGGGGCGGAGCCGTCCGCGCTGCCCCTGGTCCTCCTCGTCCACGGCGGCCCGTGGTCCCGCGACACCTGGGGCTTCAACCCGGTCGCGCAGCTGCTGGCCAACCGCGGCCACGCGGTGCTCCAGGTCAACTTCCGCGGCTCGGCCGGATTCGGCAAGTCCTTCCTCAAGGCCGGCATCGGTGAACTGGCCGGCAAGATGCACGACGACCTCATCGACGCCGTGGACTGGGCCGTCGACACGGGGTACGCGGACCGGGACCGGGTCGCCATCTTCGGCGGCTCCTACGGCGGCTACGCCACGCTGGTCGGCGTCACCTTCACCCCCGACGTCTTCGCCGCGGCCATCGACTGCTTCGGCATCTCCAACCTCGCGAGCTTCCTGGCGACCGTGCCGGAGTTCGTGAAGAACCAACTGACCAACAACTGGCACCGCTACGCCGGCGACCCCGACATCCCGGAGCAGGCGGCGGACCTGTGGGCCCGCTCGCCCATCAGCCGCGTCGACGACATCCGTACGCCGCTGATGGTGGTCCAGGGAGCCAACGACGTCCGCGTCGTCAAGGCCGAGTCCGACCAGATCGTCGACGCGCTGCGCGCCCGCGGCGTCGAGGTCGAGTACCTGGTCAAGGACGACGAAGGCCACGGCTTCGTCAATCCCGAGAACAACATCGAGATGTACCGCGCGGCCGAACAGTTCCTCGCGCGCCACCTCAAGCCGCGCTGAAGCGGCACTGACGGGGCAGCAGGACCGGAGCTGATCAGGCAGCGCGACGGAATCGCGACGAAATGAGGCAGAGCAGATGACACAGGACTTCGACCGTACGATCCACACCTCCACCTCCACCTCCACCTCCACCGGCGAGCCGGACCGGGGCCACCACAAGAACCCGAAACCGACGATGCTGGAGCAGATGGGCGGCACGACCGGCCTCGTCTACACGATGCTGCCGATCGTTGTCTTCGTCCTCGCCAACGCCTCCCTCGGGCTGACGCCCGCCATCTGCGCCGCGGTCGGCGTCGGGGTCGCGATCTCGGTGCTGCGCCTGGTGCGCAAGGAGCCGATCCAGCCGGCCCTCTCCGGCCTGTTCGGTGTCGGAGTCGCGTCGGCGGTCGCTTGGCAGACCGGCTCGGCCAAGGGCTTCTTCCTGCTGGGTATCTGGTCCAACCTCGCCCTCGGCGTGATCTTCCTGCTCTCCGTCCTGGTGCGGCGGCCCCTCGCCGGACTGGTCTGGGGCGCGCTGAACGGTACGGGGACGGCCTGGCTGCAGGACAAGCCCTCCATCCGCTACTACGACATAGCCACGCTCGCCCTGACGGCCGTCTTCGCCGCCCGGTTCGTCGTGCAGGAGTGGCTGTACGAGCAGGACGCCACCGGCTGGCTGGCCGTCACGAAGATCGCGATGGGCTACCCGCTGCTCGGCCTGGCGCTCCTGGTGGTGCTGTGGGCGGCCCGCCGCTCCGCCAAGCGGCTCAAGGCCAACCCCGTACAGCGGCTCGCCTGATCCAGCTGCCGCCTGCCGTCCCCGTCCGATCCGTCATCAGCGAGCACTTCGGAGGACAAGCGATGCTCCAGTCACTGCCGCAACGGCTCTACCTGCTCACCTACACCGTGGACGAGGGCAAGTTCAAGCTCGGGGATCTCCAGGGCCGTGGCCAACTGCTGCGTGCCGGGGCGCTGGCCGAGATGGTCCTCGGCGGGCTGCTCGGTGTCGAAGGCAGGAAGGTCGTCCGGCTGACCGACGAGCCGCCGAGCGATTCCTTCCTGGCCGGGGTGTGGGGCGACCTGCCCGGGGAGAAGCCGAAGGGCTGGCTTCAGTTCGTGCACAACAAGGCCCACACGGCGGAGGCGCCGGTCCAGGAGCAGCTCTCGGCGGCGGGCACGATCACCGTCACCCGCAAGAAGCTGCTGGGCCTGGTCGCCGGCAGCCATGTCACCGTCAACGACCCCCAGCAGGTGCTCGACCTGCGGGCACGAGTACGCGACGTCGTGATGTCGGGCTCGGATCCGGCGACGGTCCCCATGGACGAGCTGACCATGGCGGTGTTCGCGAAGGAGCTTGAGCTGACGAGTGTGTTTCACCGGAAAGAGGTGAGCGAGCACAAGCGGACACTCAAGGCGCTCGCCGACCGCTTCGACAAGGCCGTCCCCAAGTTGCGCTCATCGCTGCGCGACTCGTACCTGTCGAGCAGGGCGGTCGGCGGCGGCTGGAGCAACTCCTGAGCTTCGGCCCCGGAGTCCCCACGTTTCCCCAGGTCCTGTCCGGACCGGCAAGATCGCCCGGACAGGACCTAGCTCCTGTCGTCCAGCAGCTGCCGCTCCAGCCGGCCGATCGCTGTCCGTACGCCGTTCCCGTACCCGTCGTCCCCGAGCACGTTCACCGCTGCGCGGGCGCGGGAGAGGTGGAGCCGTGCCGCGTCGGGGCGTCGCAGCTTCAGGTAGTCGGCGGCGAGGTTGAGATGCAGCGAGGGGTAGAAGGCCCGTACCGCCGACGACGTACCGGCCGTGGCCGGGGCCTCGGCGGCGGTCAGGGCGCGCAGGTCCCAGGCCAGTTCGTCGCCGGGGTCGTCCTGTGTGTCCGCCATGTAGTGCGCGAGCGTGCAGCGGTGGAGCGGGTCGCCCGACTCGCCGATCTCGGTCCACAGCTCGCCGAACCGGTTGCGCGCCTCCTCGCGGTCACCGCCGTGGAGCAGCATGACCGCCTGGCCGATCCTGGTCAGGACGGCGTCCTCCGACACCTCGCGCTGCTCCATCGCCTGCCGCCTCCCGCGCCCGTCCGGTCGATCCCGTCCGGCCCGACGCTAACCGCAGCGACCGGCAATCCCGCACAGGCTCACCCGCCCGGCGCGGACCGCCGGGCGCGGACCGCCGGGCGCGGCGGTGCCCGGTCAGCCCAGGTCGGGGATGCGCCAGTCGATCGCCTGGTGTCCCTGCGCGGCGATCGCCTCGTTGATCTGCGTGAAGGGGCGGGAGCCGAAGAACTTCTTCGCCGACAGCGGCGACGGGTGCGCGCCCTTCACGACCACGTGCCGTGTCTCGTCGATCAGCGGCAGCTTCTTCTGCGCGTAGGCACCCCAGAGCACGAAGACCGCGGGATCCGGCCGGGCGTCGACGGCGCGGATCACCGCGTCCGTCACCTGCTCCCAGCCCTTGCCCTTGTGCGAGTTGGCCTCGCCGGCCCGCACCGTCAGCACGGCGTTGAGCAGCAGGACGCCCTGCTCGGCCCACGGCATCAGATATCCGTTGTCCGGGACCGGGTGGCCCAGCTCCTCCTTCATCTCCTTGTAGATGTTCCGCAAGGAGGGAGGCGTGCGCACACCGGGCCGCACCGAGAAGCAGAGACCGTGTCCCTGGCCCTCGCCGTGGTAAGGATCCTGGCCGAGGACCAGGACCTTCACCCGGTCGTACGGCGTGGCGTCGAGCGCGGCGAACACCTCGTCGCGCGGAGGGTAGACCGGCCCCTTCGACCGCTCTTCCTCGACGAACTCGGTGAGCTCCTTGAAGTAGGGCTTCTGCAGCTCGTCGCCGAGGACGCCGCGCCAGGATTCGGGCAGCATGTCGGTGTCGGTCACGTCAACAACCTCCGGTAAGCGATCAGTTGGTCCACTCCTGAACCTACCGGTGACCACTGACAATCACCGCCGCGGACGGCTACCAGCTGGCCTTGCGGCTGAACTCCCAGAGCTGCATGACCGTCTGCGGGTCGAGCGCCCGCTCCCCGCCGCTGATCTCCTCGGACGCCGCGACGTAGAGCTTGCCCTGCCAGAGCGGCAGCAGCCGCACGTCGTCCACGAAGATCTCCTGGGCGCGCTCGAACTGCTCGATCACCGCGCCGCGGTCGCTCTCGCGCCGTGACTGCGGCAGAAGCTCGTTGGTGATCTCGGGGCTCTCGTACGGCGTGCTGAGCGCGTTGTTCTTGCCGACGAAGGGGGCCACGAAGTTGTCCGGGTCCGGGAAGTCGGGGAACCAGCCACGGCCGAAGACCGGGTACTCGCCCTTCTGGAAGCCCGCCTGGAAGTCCTTCCAGGGCTTGCTCTTCAGTGTGATCTTGAAGAGGCCGGAAGCTTCGAGCTGGCGCTTGAGCTCCGCGAACTCGGCCACCGTGCCGGAGCCGTAACGGTCGGTGGTGAACCAGAGGGTCAGCGGCACGGGCGTGTCGATGCCGGCGTCCTGAAGGATGTCGCGCGCCTTGTCGACGTCCGGGTCGCCGTACTTGTCGAAGAAGCTCGTGGCGTGCCCGGAGATGCCCTTGGGGACCATCGAGTACAGCGGCTCGGCCGTGCCCTGGTAGACCTTGGCGACCAGCGCGTCACGGTCGACCACCTGGGCCACCGCCTGCCGCACGGGCAGCTTCGCCGCCGACGTGTCCTTGGGGTTGAACACCAGGTAACGGATGTCGGCGCCGACGGTCTCGATCAGCTGAAGGTGGTCGTTCTCTTCCTTCTTCTGTTCGAGCTCGACGACCTCCTCCGAGGTCAGACCTCGGTAGATGACGTCGATCTCCTTGTTCTTCAGGGCGCCGAACATCTTGTCGGAGTCCTGGAAGTACTGGATCTTGACGGCTTTGTTCTTGCGGTCGGCGAAGCCCTTGTAGCTGGTGTTCTCGGCCAGTTCGGCGTCGCTGCCCGCGGTGTACGACTCAAGCGTGTACGGGCCGGAGCCGGTGAGTTCGCCGTCGTCCCTGAGCTTGCCGGCCGGGTACTCGGCCGGGTCCACGATGGACATGGCGGGGGCGGCGAGGACGAACGGGAACGTGGCGTCGGGCTTGTTCAGGTTGAACGTGACGGTCAGCTCACCGTCCGTGGTGACATCGTCGAGGGACGCGAGGAGCCCGTTGGGACCACCGTTCACGTTGATCTTCACGATGCGGTCGAACGAGTGCTTGACGGCTTCGGCGTCGAGCTTGTTGCCGTTCGAGAACGTCAGTCCCTCGCGCAGCCGGCAGCGGTAGACCTTGTTCGTCGAGTCCGTGAACTTGCAGTTGTCCGCGGCGTCGGGCTGTGGAGTCGTGCTGCCGGTGGGGAAGGCGACCAGGGTCTGGAAGACGTTGCGGTACAGCTCCCAGGAGTTGTCCCACGCGGCGGCCGGGTCGAGCGTGCTCGGCGAACTGGTGGTGCCGATCGTGATCTTCTGATCCTCTCCGGCGCTGTCCGCCGAGAACAAGCCACATCCGGCCAGCAGGGATATGGACGCGAGGGCTGCAGCCGCCTGCAGACTGGTCCGGTTGAACACGTGCGCACGCTCCTTGTTCGGCCACGAGTCGGCCGACCATACCGCAGCGCCCCATCGGTTCAATATGCATGTCCGATGGGGCACTTGAAGCATTTACCTACAAAGCGTGTCAGTGCACACCGGCATTGAGGAAAATACCGCCGTCGACGACCAGCGTCTGTCCGGTGATCCAGTCCGACTGGTCGGACGTGAGGAACGCCGCGGCGCCGCCGATGTCCTCCGGCACCCCGAGGCGCCCGAGCGGGTAGGCGGCCGCGGTCTCGGCCTCCCGGCCCTCGAAGATCGCCTGCGCGAACCTGGTCTTGACCACCGCCGGCGCGATGGCGTTGACCCGCACGCCGGGCGCGAACTCGTGAGCCAGCTGGAGGGTCAGATTGACCATCGCCGCCTTGCTCATCCCGTACGCGCCGATGAACGGCGACGCGGACACCCCCGCGACCGACGCGATGTTCACGATCGCACCGCCGTGGTCCTTCTGCCAGGCGCGCCAGGTCAGCTGCGCGAAGCCCAGGGCCGAGATGACGTTGGTCTCGTACACCTTGCGCGCCACGTTGAGATCCAGGTCGGCCATCGGGCCGAACACCGGATTCGTCCCGGCGTTGTTCACCAGATAGTCGACGCGGCCGAACTCGTCCATCACGCGGTCCACCGCGGCGGCCTGGTGCGTCTCGTCGTGGGCCTTGCCGGCGAAGCCGATCACACGGTCCGCGCCCAGGCGCTCCACGGCCTCCTTCAGCGCGTCCTCACCGCGGCCGGTGATGCACACCCGGTCGCCGCGCGCGACGAGCGCCTCGGCGATGCCGTATCCGATACCCCGGCTGGCGCCGGTGACGAGCGCGACCTTGCCGCTGTCGGGTCGGCCACTGTCCTTCGGCTGTTCCGTCATGTCGCTCACTCTCCGGTTCAGTTGAGGGGTCCGCCGGCGACGTACAGCACCTGGCCGGAGACGAATCCGGCGTCCTCGCCGGTGAAGAAGGCGATCGCGTTCGCGATGTCGTCGGGGACACCGACCCGCTGGACCGGGATCTGGGTGGCCGCCGCGGCTTGGAAGTCCTCGAAGCCCATGCCGACGCGGGCGGCGGTCTGGGCGGTCATCTCGGTGACGATGAACCCGGGGGCGACGGCGTTGGCGGTGACGCCGAACTTGCCGAGTTCCTTGGCCAGGGTCTTGGTGAAACCCTGGAGGCCGGCCTTGACGGCGGCGTAGTTGGCCTGGCCTCGGTTGCCGAGCGCCGAGCTGGAGGACAGGTTGACGATACGGCCGAACTTCGCGTCCACCATGTGCGCCTGGCAGGCGCGGGCCATCAGGAAGGCGCCCTTGAGGTGCACGTTCATCACGGTGTCCCAGTCGGACTCGCTCATCTTGAAGAGAAGGTTGTCCCGCAGCACACCGGCGTTGTTGACGAGGACGGTGGGCGCGCCCAGCTCGGCGGCGACGCGCGCGACGGCGGCCTCCACCTGGGCGGCGTCGGAGACATCGGCGCCGACGGCGAGGGCCTTGCCGCCCGCGGCGGTGATGGTGCCGACGGTCTCCGCGCAGGCCGCCTCGTCCAGGTCGAGAACGGCGACGGCCCGGCCCTCGGCCGCGAGACGTACGGCGGTCGCGGCGCCAATGCCCCGCGCCGCCCCGGTCACGACGGCGACACGCTGCTCGGTGGTCGACATGCTGCTTCTCCTCGTCCTTGGATCGCGGCGTCCGGCGCGAGAGCACTGAGCGACCGCTTAGTATTCAGCTGCCGTGACGCTAGAAGCCCTGACACCTGGTGTCAACGGCCCACGGGGGCGCCGAACGTATGTCACACGGCGAACACGCGCAGGAGCGCCTCAGCGCACGAGCAGATCCAGCAGCCGCTCGACCTCCGCCGACGGGTCGAGCGTCAGACCCGTGTGTACGGGGCCGGGCTGGACGACCGTCGAGCGGGGCGCGATCAGCCAGCGGAACCGCCTTCCCGCGTCGTCCCGTGCCGCCTGCCCCGCCGGGTCCCCACCAGCGCAGACGCCCTCGACGGCGCGCAGCGCGGCCCGCACCCCCGCCACGTCGGCGTCCGGCGCCAGCGCCTTGAGCCGGGACTCGTCCAGGTGCGTACGGGCGGCCACGAACGACTTGGCGCGGCAGTAGACGAGCACACCCGCGTTGATGAACTCCCCGCGCTCGACCCTCGGCACCACGCGCAGCGGCGCGTACTCGAACACATCACGTCCGTTCACCTGCCCTCGCCTCCGCTGTTCTTCTTCGTGGGATGCGGCCAGGGCGTGGCGTGTTCGGTCAGCCAGCCGGGGGCCTGCGAGGGGCGCGTCCTGGTGGGCGCGTCGAGCGTGAGGCGCTCGTGAACGGTGGCCGCGCGCGGCAGCAGCGCCGCCACGTAGGCGCGTCGTACCGCGTCGGTGGAGTCGAACCCCGGCTCGTCCACGAGCCATTCGTCCGGCACGTCGGCGGTGACCTCGGTCAGCAGCTCCTCGGTGACCAGCGGCGCGAGCGCCGCGGCGGCCGAGGCGATGTCGGGCCGGAACGGCGCGAGGACATGGTCGGACGCGTCGTACGGCTTCGCGGCCGAGGCCGCGGCGCCCGGCCAGTTGTGATGCCAGATCATGGTGGCGCCGTGGTCGATGAGCCAGGTGTCCCCGTGCCAGACAAGCATGTTGGGATTACGCCAGGACCGGTCGACGTTGTTGATGAGCGCGTCGAACCACACGATCCGGCCGGCTTCGGCCGGGCCGACCTCGTAGGCGAGCGGATCGAAGCCCAGCGATCCGGGCAGGAAGTCCATCCCGAGGTTCAGCCCACCGCTCGCCTTGAGCAGCTCCTGCACCTCCTGGTCGGGCTCCCCGAGACCGATGACGGGGTCGAGCTGCATGGTGACCAACTCCGGCACCCGCAGCCCGAGCCGCCGCCCCAACTGCCCGCAGATGACCTCGGCGACGAGCGTCTTGCGGCCCTGCCCCGCGCCGGTGAACTTCATGACGTACGTCCCGAGGTCGTCGGCCTCGACGATCCCCGGCAGCGAACCGCCCTCACGCAGGGGCGTGACATAGCGGGTCGCGATGACCTCACTCAACATTCTCCCAGGCCACCCATCTCATCAACCTTGGAAACAACGGATACCCACTGGGGGCGGGGAGCGGCGGAATCCTCCGCCGACGACCCTGGGGAGAATCTGGGGGTTTCGGCGGGCATGCCGTCCCTCCCCTGCCTCGCCGTCGGCCCGTCGACCGCGGTGCGCCCCATACTTCCGCCCCCCCGGCACGGAGTGAGCATAGTAACCGAGGGTGATCGTCGGTGAGGAACGCCCGAGCCGCCGGCGCCAAGGCCGAGCGGGTGACCGCGCCGCTGCGCGACGTGGCCCAGGGGCTGCGCCTCGGCGAAGGACGCCAGGTATGAGTGGGGTGAGCTAGCCTGCGCGCATGCGCGGACAGTTCACCGGCTGGCCGGAGCAGGCCATGGACGTGTTGTGGCAGCTCCAGGGCGAACCGACCCACGCGACCCGCGAGCGCTACCGCGCGGACCGCGAACGCCTGGTCCGGCAGCCGATGATCGCCCTGCTCAACGAGGTCGCGGACACCGACCCCCGGTACGAGGACTTCTCCGTCTGGCACTACCGCACCGACTCCTGGTGGTGGCAGCACCAAGGCGCGGTGATCCGGCTCGGCCGCAAGATCGAGATCAATCTCCGATTCTCCCTGGACGGCCTGCGGATCCAGGGCGCCTGGTGGTATCCCGATCCCGGCCAGGTGGACGCGTTCCGCAGAGCCGTGGCCTCCGAGGGGAGCGGCCGCGAACTGTCCGCCATCGTCGAGGACGTGCGGAAGAAGGGCTACGACCTCTCCGGGGACGTGATGAAACGCCCCCCGCGCGGCTACCCGACGGACCACCCCCGTACGAACCTGCTGCGCCACCGTTCGCTGATCGCCGCCCGTCCCCTCGGCTGCGAGGAGTGGCTGCACACCCCCGAGGCGGTCGACCGGGTCCTGTCGGCCGCCGCCGACCTGGACGCCCTGCTGATGTGGCTGGTCCGCCATGTGAAGCGCGCCGCCTGACATCGCGGCGCGACACCCGCCACGCAGCGCTCCCGGACGGGCGCTCAGCGCCTCGTCTCGTACCTGGTCAGGATCACGCCGCTGGGAAACGTCCGCGTCTCCACCAGGTTCAGGTTCACCCAGCTGTCCAGCGCGGCGAAGAACGGCGTACCGCCGCCCACCAGGACCGGCGCGGTGGCCAGCATGTACTCGTCGATCAGCCCGGCCCGCATGGCCGCCCCGGCGAGCGTCGCGCCACCGATCTCCATCGGGCCGCCGTCCTCGGCCTTGAGCCGGGTGATCTCGGCGACCGCGTCACCGCCGACCAGGCGGGTGTTCCAGTCGACCGTGTCGATCGTCGAGGAGAACACCACCTTCGACATGTCCCGCCAGCGGTGGGCGAACTCGATCTCCGCCGGGGTGGCGCCCGGCTGCTGGTCGCCGGTCGGCCAGTGGGAGCTCATCGTCTGCCACAGCTTGCGCCCGTACAGCGACACGTCGGTCGCCCGCAACTGGTCGGACCAGAACTGGAACAGCTCGTCGCTCGGCGCACCCCAGCCGATGTCGTCGCCGGGCGCGGCGATGTAGCCGTCCAGGGACACGTTCATGCCGTAGATCAGTTTCCGCATGGGGCCAGCCTTCCGTGAGTCGGTCTCACGCGTACAGACCGGCGCGCCGCCGGAAACTCATCGGTGCGCGATCCGAGTTCGAACGCGGTCCTCGTGCTCGGTGGCTCGGCCGCGCGCTCATCGTTCCGCCGACACGTGCAACTGTTCGGGACCGGTAGGTGTCTAGGGGGTACAGGTGGCCGTTCTCCTGAAAGACGCCTTCCGTTCAGCTGTCCCGACAGAGGATTCCGTCAATGCCGACCCCGCCGTACCGACGCCGCGTCCCCCGTTCCGCCGTCGCCGCCCTCGGTGCGGCCGGGCTTGTGGCGCTGGGCGCCGCTCCCCCTGCCGTGGGCGACGAGGCGCCGCCCTCCCTGGTCCTCGGAGACATCAAGCCGATCACCGGAGTGACACCGGGGAGCCCGGTCGATCTGCCGGTCACCGTGGTGAACAACGGC
The DNA here is from genome assembly GCF_042667665.1 of Streptomyces sp. NPDC057307. Lineage (NCBI taxonomy): Bacteria > Bacillati > Actinomycetota > Actinomycetes > Kitasatosporales > Streptomycetaceae > Streptomyces > Streptomyces sp. NPDC057307. The sequence continues at coordinate 16,226 of NZ_JBHUZM010000034.1, forward strand.
GCCACGACCGTCGACAAGGTGTGGATCAAGTACACCGCCACCCGGGGTCTCGCCTTCCCCGAGGTTCCCTCCAACTGCCGGAAGCAGTACGTCGGTGCGTACGACGAGATGCCCGAGCGGTGGATCGCGATATGCGCGTTCGACGAGGCGGTGAAGCCGGGCGTCGCCTACACGCCGCAGAAGCCGTTCGCCGTCAAGGCCGAGAAGCACGCCTTCGACGACGAGATGTGGGTGACCGTCACGGATTACGAGCCGCCACCGGACGAGAACAGCACCCCGGTTCCGGGCACCGCACCGGAGATCGAACTGATCGAGTCGCCGACCGGGGGTACGGGGTCCACGGACCGGTTCAGGGTGCCCGTCACGTCGGTCAACACGGCGGACTACGAGGTGACGGGCGCTGCGTTGCGGGGGAAGCCCGGCGACACGGTGACGATGAAGGTGACTTTCGCCAACACCGGCCCCGGCTGGGTCTGGTCGAAGCCGGGCACTCCGTGGACTTCCGTCCTGGTCACGCTCCCCGCCGGAACGTCGGTCGTCAAGCCCGACTTCTACTGCAAGGCCAAGGGCAAGGCGTACAACTGCGGCCTCACGACCGGCCCGCAGGAACACCTGGAGACGGCGACCTTCACCTTCAAGTTGAAGATCGACAAGAAGGTGCCGGGCGCCAAGGGCTCGGTGGCGCTGAGCAACAGGAAGCTGCCGTTCGACCCCGACAAGGCCAACGACACGGCCCCCATCACGCTGGAGGTCACCGGCGGGGAGCCGGGCTCGACGGGCGGCGGTGCGACCGGCGGCGCGGACGGTGGCGCCGGGTCGACCGGCGGGTCAGGCGGCGGGTCGAGCGGCGGGTCAGGCGGCGGTTCCACCGGCTCGACCGGCTCGACGGGCGGGTCGTCGTCGGCCGGCGGTGCCGGTACGGCCACGACCGGCGGCAATCTCGCGACGACCGGCTCCTCCTCCACACTCCCGATCGCGGGCGCGGCGGCCGCGGCGGTCGTCCTGGGCGCGGGCACCGTCCTCGTCGTACGCCGTCGCCGGTGACCGAGCTCGGTGAACCAACAAAGATGATCCGCAAGCGCCGCCGCCCGATCCCGCAGGGATCTAGGCCTCGGTGAGCAGGGGGTCATAGGCAATTGAGCGCTGACGGCCCGCCATGAAGGAGAGAAAGTCCTTCAGGAACGCGCTGCGCGAGTACGTTCCCCCGGGGTTGTCCATGTCCCGCTGGAAGCCCGTGCGGAACAGGGCACGGTACTCGTCCGCGTCGATGGTCTGGTCGCCGTCCTTGTCGGTGGCGTCGAAGAGCACCTCGGCGACTCGGATGAGGGCGGGGCCGGCGAGGGAGGGGACGGCCGCGGCGTATTCCTGGGCGCTGACGCGGCCGTCGCCGTCGGTGTCGAGGGCCGTCTGGAGTTCCTGCCACCACTGGGCGTAGGCGTTGTAGAGGCGGGTCTCCTGCGGTTCGTCCAGGTCGAGGCGGCCGGAGAGTTCCCTGGCCATGGCGGCGAGGTCGGGCCAGTCCAGGTAGCCGTCGCCGGTCTGGTCCAGCACCGCGTGGAAGAACTCCTCGGCACTGCGGCGGGGCGCGGGCACCCGCGCCGGTTCGGGCTGTGCGGGAAGGGGCGTGACCAGCCTGATGAAGGCACCGGCTCGTTTCATCGCGTCCCGCACCGCGGTGACGCTTCGCGCGCGAGGGTCGTCGCTGTCGGGCGGGAGAAGGAGCAGCCCCGCGATGCCTTCGGCCTGGATCCAGCTGTCGGGCAGGAAGCGTGCCAGACCGGCGGCCAGATAGGCGCTCTGCATCAGCGTCCGCGCCCCGGGGATCTCGGGCAGGCCAGCCTTCCGGCGGAACGGTTCGGGAAGGGAGGCCACGGTGATGGCGCCGATGACAGGTCCGGCCAGTGTGCGGCCGGCCGCCCACACCGTGGGCAGTCCGTCCAGTACCGGCGGCGCGGGGAGGTGGTCGAAGAGCTTGTACAGGATGATGCGCAGGGCTTCGGTGTTCTCCAACTCCTCCTCGACCATGCGGTCGAAGTAGGGCCAGAACTCGTTCAGGGTCGGTGGCAGATGGCCGGCCTGGTCGCCCATGGTGGCGAGGAACGCCTGGAACTCGGTGTACAGCTTCTCCATGGTGGCCTGTTCGAGGGGCTGTCCGCCCAGGCGGCACATGGTCACCGCGCTTTCGAACAAGGTCGCCACCACCCAGGCCCGCACTCCGGGGTCCATCGCGTCGTACGGCCGACTGCGGGCGTCGGTGCCGTTCAGCCGCGCGTGCAGCCGGTTCAGACGGGCCGCTTCCCGCTGCCGGGCGTGGTCGTCGGCGCAGAACATGCGCTGCATGCTCTGGAAGGTGTTGCGCAGCCGCCGCCAGGGGTGCGCCACGAAGGTCGAGTTGTCCAGGAGGGCGGCGCCGATCTGCGGGTGCGCGGCCTCCAGCACGGTCGCCCGGATCATGGCCAGGGCCCAGCGCGGGTCGTTGAACAACGAGTTGAACTGCGACCCCGGACCGAACAAGGGATCCGCGGGCGGGTCCGCGGGTGTTCCGGGGCTGGGGCTGGGGCGGGAGCCGGGGGCGGCGGTGTCCGTCACGGTGGGGATGCTCCGTCTGCTTGGGGGGCCAGTTGGGGTGCCAGACCGCCGAAGCGGCGGCTGCGCTGCCGGTAGGTGTGCAGGCATTCCACGAAGTGCGCGGCTCCGAAGTCCGGCCAGAGCACCGGGGGGAAGATGAATTCGGCGTAGGCGACCTGCCAGAGCATGAAGTTGGAGATGCGCTGTTCCCCCGAGGTCCGGATGACCAGGTCCACGTCGGGGGTGTCGGGGTGGGGCAGGTGCGCGGCGAAGCTCTCCTCGCTCACCGCTTCGGCCCGCACCTGGTTGCGGATCAGGGAGCGTGCCGCTTCGACGATGTCCGAGCGTCCGCCGTGGTCGAACGCCACCGTGAGCGTCATGCCGCGATTCCGGCTCGTCAGCGTCGTCAGATCGGCGAAGTCCCGGGCCAGTTCGGCGGGGATCTGGGAGTCGGTGACGCCGAGGAACCGGCAGCGGATCCCCCGCGCCTGCAGCAGCGGGGCATGCTTGCGCACCACGCGGCGCACCAGCCGCATGAGGTAGTCGACCTCGCTGCCCGGGCGCTGCCAGTTCTCGGTGGAGAACGCGTACAGGCTCAGCCACTGAACCCCGGCGGCCCGCGCCGCCTCGATGACGTCGATCACCGTCGCCTCCGCGGCACGGTGACCCGACGTCCTCGGCAACGACCGGAGCGCGGCCCACCGGCCGTTGCCGTCCATCACACAGGCGACGTGCCGCGGGACCGGCACCCGGGGGTCCGCGCTGCCAGGGCCGCGGGCAGCGGGGCCGACGGGCTCAAAGGCAGCGGGGCCGACGGGCTCAAGGGCAGTGGGGTCGATGGCCCGTTCAACCGTCACGCGGACTCCTCACCTGCCTCCACGAACACCACCGGCCTGCACACCACCGGCCTGAAGATCGGCGGCCGCACCCCGGGCATGCGTGCGGTGCGGGTGTCAGACCGGATCGACAAGGAACAGCGTGCCGGGACCCGCCCGTCGGCGGAGCACGATCATTCGACATTCATCCCAACGTGGGCCATGCCGCACAGACGAACGACCAGCACCCGCCGATGCGGCCCCGGGCGGCCCGAGTTCCGCGTGTCGTGGCCCGCTACGCCCGAGGGAAGGCCCGGCGGTAGTCGCTCGGCGACACCCCGAGTTGCTTGAGGAAGTGGTGACGGAGATTGTTCGCCGTGCCGAGGCCGCTCAGTTCCCCGATCCTGGCGATCGGCAGGTCGGTCGATTCCAGCAGGCTCTGGGCCCGTCGCAGCCGCTGGTTGAGGAGCCACTGCAGCGGAGTCGTCCCGGTGGCCGCCTGGAGTCGCCGGTAGAAGGTGCGCGGGCTGACCGTGGCCCGCTGCGCCAGGTCCTCGACCGTCAGCGGTCGGTCGAGGTGTTCCCGGGCCCAGTCGAGTACGGGCTCCAGGCCCCGGTCGTCGGTGGCGGGCACGGGCAGGTCGATGAACTGGGCCTGGCCGCCGGGGCGGTGGGCGGGTACCACCATCCGGCGGGCAAGCTGGTTGGCGACATGCGGGCCGAGGTCGCGGCGTACGAGATGGAGGCAGAGGTCGAGTCCGGCGGTCAGTCCGGCGCTGGTGAGCACATCGCCGTCGTCCACGTACAACACCGAGTCGTCGACGCGCACCTTCGGGTAGCGCGCGGCCAGTTGGGCCGTGTGCATCCAGTGGGCCGTGGCGCGGCGGCCGTCGAGAATGCCCGCCTCGGCGAGTGCGAAGGCGCCGGTGCACAGGGAGACCATGCGGGCGCCGGCGTCGTGGGCGAGGCGCAGAGCCGTGATCAGTTCCGGAGCCACCGGTTCGGCCTCGTCGACGCAGGCGTCGGGCACCGAGGGCACGATGACCGTGTCGGCGCCGACGATGTCGGAGAGGCTGTATCGGGTGTTCAGGGACAGTCCGGTGCCGTTCGCCGGAGTGTCCGGACCGGGCTCCTGGGTGGCGCACAGTCGCAGGTCGTACCAGGGGTCCGCCAGGTCGGGCTGCGGCTTTCCGAAGACGGTGCAGGGGATGCTCAGTTCGTACAGGCTCCAGGAGGGGACGCCGATTCCCTCGGTCACGACCACGGCGACAGAACCAGCGTTCATGCCGGTCAGCGTATGGCAGCAATTTGGTGGTCGCCGTCACCGGTGTCACTGTTCCCGGTCGTCGCGTGCTGCGAGCGTGGTGCGTACGTGATCAACCACGTGCGGACAGACAGGGAGTTGGGGCATGGATTTCGATCGTTCGGCCGTGACCGTCGTCGGACTGGGCTCGATGGGTTCGGCGCTGGCCACCGTACTGCTGGAACGGGGCCACACGACCACCGTGTGGAACCGTTCGGCGCACAAAGCGCGGCCGCTGGCCGACCGGGGTGCCCGGGTGGCCGCGACGCCCGAGGAGGCGGTCGCGGCGAGCCCGCTGATCATCGTTTGCGTACTGGACCACGAGGCGCTGCACGTCGCCCTCGACCCCGCCGCGGGCTCCTTGGCGGGCAAGGCCGTGGTCAATCTGACCTCCGGTTCACCGGAGCAGGCCCGCGAAGCCGAGGTATGGGCCCGCTCGCACGGTGCCGACTATCTCGACGGCGCGATCATGACCACCCCGCCGGGGGTCGGCAGCCCCGAGATGATGTTCCTCTACAGCGGGTCGCACAGCGTCTTCGAAGCCCACCGTCCGACCCTGGCGTCCCTGGGCGACCCCATACACCTGAGCACCGACCCGGGCCTGGCGTCCCTCTACGACGCCGCGCTGCTCGGCCTGATGTGGTCCGCCATGACCGGCTGGCTGCACGGCACCGCACTGGTCGGCGCGGAGAAGACGGAGGCCACGGCCTTCACCCCCGTCGCGATCCGCTGGCTGAGCGCCGTGGCCGGTTTCCTGACCACCTACGCCGCGCAGGTCGACGCCGGCCACTATCCGGGCGACGACGCCACCGTCGACGTACAGATCGCGGCCATCGACCATCTTCTGCACGCCTCGGCGGACCGCGGCATCGACAACGCTCTGCCCGAACTCCTCAAGGCCACCATGGAACGGACCCGGGCGGCGGGCCACGGCTCCGACAGCTACGCGAGTGTCATCGAGGTCCTGAGGAACCCGGCGGCCACCAGCTGACCGTGGCACCGACGGCGGCCGCTTGACGGCCCGTCAGCCAGGCGGCGGAGTGTTCAGTGACCGATGAGCGGATCCGGCGTTGATCACCGCGATCCACCTCGTCCCCTGAAAGGAGCCAGCGATGCGCCTTCGCCTCGCCGCCCTCGTATGCGCGACGGCCGCCCTGGCCGCCGCGTACGCCGTCCCGGCCCAGGCAGCAGCCAACCCCTCCCCGGTGCCCCCCTCCGCTGAGTCCCTCCTCAAGGACGGGCTCACGATCGAGGGCCCTCTGATCAACAACCTCGACCTGCAGCAACTGCTGTAGCGAGCGCGAAAAGCCCGGCTGGGGCGCCCCAGCCGGGCCTCGTGTTTCGGTGAAAGCCGCGCCCGTCCGAGCGCTCGTGCGTCGTGTCAGTGACGGGCCGGATCACGCCGATCGGTCTCAGAGGGTGAGGCCGCCACCGAGGTCGATGCCGATGGCGGAGGCGGGGGCGGCAAGGGCGGTGACGAGGGCGAAGGCCCCGACCAGGACAGTGGCGATCCGACGGCGCATGGAGCTGCCTTTCTCTTCAGGAACTCGGACTGAGCTGCTGCCAGTCTGAAGATCACGGACGCCGAATGCCGAGAGAACCACGCCGAAAACACCTGAATGCGTGGTTGCGGGGCGCATACATGTAGCGAGTCCCGGTCCGGAACGTGTCGCCGTCCTCGCCGCACGCCGCTTCGTGGGCCGACCGGGACGGCCCGTCCACGAGCCGGGTACGGATTCCAGGCTGGCCCGCGCTCCGGCGCGACAACGCGTTATTGAATCTCGTTGGAAGCTCACTTACCATTTTCCGTATGGCGAATCAGATCGCGGCCGGAACGGAACTTCTCGCCTATGTGCGGGAGTTCTCGCTCAGGGAAGATGACATTCTGCGCGAGCTGCGCCGGTTGACAGCGGATCTCCCCGGTGGAGAAGCGATGCAGGTGATGGCCGAGGAGGGTCAGTTCCTCGCGTTTCTGGTGGCGGCGACCGGGGTCACGGATGTGCTGGAGATCGGCACCTTCACCGGCTACAGCACGCTGTGCATGGCTCGCGCGCTTCCGGCGCACGGGAAACTGGTCACCTGTGACATCACTGAACGGTGGCCCGACATCGGTGCCGACTATTGGCGGCGGGCCGGTGTTTCGGAGCGGATCGACGTTCGTGTCGGAGTGGCGACGGAAACTCTTGAGCACATGCTCAGCGACGGTTTATCGAACAGTTTCGGTCTCGTTTTCATCGATGCCGACAAAGCGAATTATCCGCGGTATTACGAGCTGGCTCTACGGCTCGTAAAGCCGGGCGGATTGGTGGTCGTGGACAACACGCTCTTCTTCGGACGGGTCATCGACCCCGCCGCCGACGACGCGGACACCGTCGGTGTTCGTGAGGTCAACGCGATGATCCGGGACGACCGGCGGGTCGACGTCTCCATGCTCCCGATGGCCGACGGCATCACGCTGGTCCGCCGGAGGTGAGGTCCGGAGCGATGAGCCGGACCGTCGTGGGGGCGTCGCGTCGCGTGGCGAGCAGGTGCAGCAGTTGGACGTCCTCGCCGGTACTCCCCGAGAGCGGGCCCCGGCAGTCGCAGGGCCGGTCGTCGAAGCCGGCGAACCGGTAGGCGACCTCCATCATCCGGTTGCGGTCGGTGGGGCGGAAGTCCGCCAGCAGATGGACACCGGCGCGGGCGGCCTGGTCGGCCAGCCAGTTCAGGATGATCGTGCCGGCGCCGTAGGCCACCACCCGGCACGAGGTCGCGAGCAACTTGAGGTGCCACGCATTCGGGTGCTTCTCCAGCAGCAGCACGCCCACGGCGCCGTGCGATCCGAAGCGGTCGGTGAGCGTGGTGACCAGGACCTCGTGGCCGGGGTGGGCAAGGAGCGCGCGCAGTGATTCGTCCGGGTAGTGCACCCCGGTCGCGTTCATCTGGCTGGTGCGCAGGGTCAGTTCCTCGACTCGCGACAGGTCGTCCTCCGTGGCCCGCCCGATGCCCATCACCATGTCCAGCGAGCGGAGGAAGTCCTCGTCCGAGCCGGTGAACCGGGTCTGCTCGGCCGTACGCCGGAAGCCGGCCTGGTACATCTTCCGGCGCTGACGCGCGTCGACCGTCACCGACCTCGGGCTGAACTCGGGCAGGTCGAGCAGCGTCTTGGCGTCCTCCGCCGGGTAGCAGCGCACGTCCGGCAGATGGAAGGCGACCTCGGCCCGCTCGGCCGGCTGGTCGTCGATGAACGCGATGGTGCCGGGAGCGAAGCCCAGCCGCTCGGCGATCCGGCGTACGGCGTCCGACTTGCGCCCCCAGCCGATCTCCGGCACGACGAAGTAGTCGGCGACGCCGAGCGCCGCCAACTGGGCCCAGGCAAGGTCGTGGTCGTTGCGGCTGGACACCGACTGGAGTACGCCTCGCGCGTCCAGGCCGACGATCACCTCGCGGATCGCCGCGGGGAGGTCGACGTTCTCGTCCTCCAGCAACGTGCCGTGCCAGAGCGTGTTGTCGAGGTCCCAGACCAGGCACTTAACGGTCGTGGGCGGGACCGTCGGGGTGGTGTCGCCCATGTTCATCTCCTTGTGTCGACGTAGGCCCTGTCTTCAAAGTCCCGCCTGGCCTGCGGGCGGACGGCGCTACTTTGAAGACAGGCCCTAGCGGCCCGATGGTCCGACGCCCTGACGGTCACCGCCCGCTGAGCGCGTGGTCGGCCAGGATCAGCTGGCACACCTCGTTGCTGCCCTCGATGATCTCCATGAGTTTGGCGTCGCGGTACGCCCGCGCGACGACATGGCCGTCCCGCGCCCCGGCCGACGCGAGCACCTGTACCGCGGCGGCCGCGCCCCTGGCCGCGTTGCCGGCGCTGACGTACTTCGCCAGCACGATGGCGGCGCCCAGGTCGGCGGCGTTCTCGTCCCAGCTGCGGCTGGCGTGCTCGCAGGCCCGGGTGGCGACCTGCTCGGCGGTCCACAGGTCGGCCAAGTGCCGTGCGACGAGCTGGTGTTGAGCGAGCGGCCGGCCGAACTGGTGCCGGGATACGGCGTGTTCGACGGCCGCCGCCACGCAGGCCCGCAGAATCCCGACGCACCCCCAGGCGACGGAGATACGGCCGTACGCCAGGGCCGTCGTCACCAGCAGGGACAGCGGCTGCCGTCCGCCGCCCAGCAGACTGCCGAGCGGCAACCGCACCTCGTCGAGCCGGAGATCCGCGTGCCCGGCCGCCCGGCAGCCCAGCGGATCGGCCACCCGTCGCAGCCGTACCCCCGGGGCCGTGCGGGGCACCACCACCACGGCGCCCTCCTCGCCCATCCGTGCGACGACCAGGAGGAGATCGGCGTACTCGGCGGCGGTCACCCACTTCTTACGGCCGGTGAGCACCAGGGAGTCGCCGTCGACCGTGACGGTGGTCTCGATGGCCGACAGGTCGCTGCCCGCCCGCGGTTCGCTGAAGGCCACGGCCGCCGTGTCGCCGGAGGCCAGCCGAGGCAGCAGTTCCGCCGCCTGTGCCGGGTCGCCGAGCCGTTCGACGGTCCACGCGGCCATGCCGCCCGAGGTCATGACGCTCCGCAGCGAGCTGCACAGACTGCCGACATGGGCGGTGAACTCGCCGCTGTCCGCGCTGCTCCAGCCGGGTCCGCCGTACGCCGAGGGGATCTGGGCGGTCAACTGCCCGGCCGCGCCGAGCTTGCGCACCACGTCCTCGGGCAGCCGACCCGACCGGTCCCAGTCGGCCGCCTGGTCGCCGACCAGTTCGGTGACCGCGGCGACCGCCGCGGCGACGGCTTCACGCACCGGAGCCACCGGAGCCACCAGAACCGCCGGGACCACCGGGACCACCGGGACCACCGGGACCACCGGGACCACCGGGACCACCGGGACCACCGGACGCCGGCTGCCCCAGCCGTTCGACCAGCGCCGCCATCCGCAGCACGGTGCGGAAGTTCTCCACCCGCAGGTCGGCGCCGCGGACGGCGATGCCGTACGTCCTCTCCAGGTGCACCACCAGCTCCATGGCGAAGAGGGAGGACAGCCCGCCGGAACCGAAGACGTCCGCGTCGGTCGCCCAGATCTTGCCCGTCCGTTTCGCCAGGAACGTCAGCAGGTCCTCCTGGACGGTGCCGGAGCCGCCGATGGGTTCCGGAACCTGTCGGTCGGATGACGTGGTCATGCCTGTTCTCCCTCGTACTCGTAGAAGCCGCGCCCGCTCTTGCGGCCGAGATGACCGGCCCGCACCATCTCCAGCAGCAGATCGCAGGGGCGGCAGCCGTCGTCGCCGGTTCTGCTGTGCAGCACCCACAGCGAATCGACCAGGTTGTCCAGGCCGATGAGGTCGGCGGTACGCAGCGGGCCCGTCGGGTGGCCCAGGCAGCCCTGCATGAGCAGATCGACCGACTCGGCGTTCGCGGTGCCCGCCGCGACCACCCGTACCGCGTCGTTGATCATGGGGTGCAGGAGCCGGCTGGTGACGAAACCCGGCGCGTCGTCGACCACGATCGACTGCCTGCGCAGCGCGGCGAGCAGGGCCCGCAGCGCGTCCAGGGTGGCCTCGCCGGTGTGCGTGCCCCGGATGACCTCGACCGTCCGGATCAAATAGGGCGGATTCATGAAGTGGGTGCCGATCAGATCGACCGGCCGTGCCATCGCCCCGGCCAGTTCGTCGATGGGGATCGCCGACGTGTTCGAGATGATCGGGGTACCCGGCGCGACCAGTGCGCAGACGTCCGCGAGGACCTTCGCCTTGGCGTCGGGGTCCTCGGTGACCGCCTCGATCACCGCGGTGGGTGGCGCGGCGGCCGTCACCAGGTCGGCGAGCGACAGGCCGGTGACGAGGGCGCCGGGGACGGCCCCGTCCGGCAGCGCGCCCAACAGCCGGGCCGTCCGCAGCTGGTGGCCGATCCGCGTCGGGGCCTCGGCCAGCCGACGCCGGTCCAGGTCGATCAACGACACCGCGACTCCGTGCCCGACCGCCAGCGCGGCGATGCCCGATCCCATCACTCCCGCGCCGAGCACCGCCAGTCGCCGCCCGGCGCCGGGCGTACCGTTCTCCGCTGCCATGTCCCCTCCCTTTCGATCCCGGCCCGGCCGGCCTCCGGGCCGGGCCGGGCCGTCGCGGCCGACGGTCACTCCTCCGAACTGCGTGCCTCGGTCCGGGGAGGCCGTGCCACGAGGCCGCCCGCGGGTTCGGTGTAGAACTGCTGCGCCCACTGCCGGTAGCGGCCGATGGGGCCGTCGCCCTTGGCGAGCTTCGGGTGCTCGACATGCTCCTGGTGGTGCCACATCAGCAGGTCGGCGCCGGTGTCGACGCTCGCCACCCGCTGGAGGACCGTGCTGAGCAGCCGCGCGGCGGGCATCGCCGCCGCGCGCCCGGCCTTCGCCGGCAGGCCGGGGACGCCGGTCAGCTCCAGCTTCGTGCCGAACCGGAGCTGGATGCGCCCCGGGCTGGTCGGGGTCGCGTGGAGCATCACGTACAGGCTGCCCGCGCCTCGCGGCAGGACCGTGCGGGCCGCGATGGTGGCCAGTCCGATCACCGTGAGGGTGTACGACTGGCGGGACCCGCGCATGACGGTGCCGCGGGCGGTCGCGGTGACGGTGCTGACCGGTTGCCCGGTCACCGGTGGGCCGTCGATGACGAGGTCCTTCAGACCGTGCAGCGCCGGCAGATGACCCCAGTCGAACGCGTTCTCGATGACGTCCTGCGGGTGCCCCGCGATGTCGAAGGTGTCGTGGCTGAACGGCTGCCGGTCGTCCAGCGGCAGGGCCGGGACCTCCCACTCGGGGGGCAGGCCGAGGGCGTGCCACCACACGTAGATCCCGCCGTTGGCCTCGCACACCGGGTACTGCGTCAGGGACGCCTTCGGCGGTGCCTTGTCGTAGCCCGTACGTACGCAGACGCCGTCCGGGTCGAACGCGAAGCGGTGGAAGGGGCAGACGATCTCCTCGCCCTCGACCGATCCGCCGACCCCGAGATGCGCTCCCAGGTGCGGGCACCGCGGCCGGACGGCCCGCAGCACGCCTTTGGCCGTCCGGTAGAGGACGACCTCCGCGCCCGCGAGCGGACGGGTGATGACGGTTCCGCGCCTCAGCTCGTCGCCGAAGGCCAGGCAGAACCACCCGTTCGGGTACGGACGGGAGGGAGCGTGCAGGGCGTCGGCCGGGGTCGCGCCGAACAGATCGGCCTTCCGCGAGTCGAGAAGGCGCTTCACCAGCGGCTTCAGGTGAGGCTTCATGGCATCACTCCTGGTGCGTCACCGGGCAGGTGGCGCCGCCCGGCTGCGTGGATGACTTGGCGGATACGGACCGCGGCGATGCCGCGCGGAGCACGGCGGTGCCCGCGCCGCCCATGCGGCGCTCACTGAGCCGCAGGGTCAGCCCGCGCGAACTCAGACTGGTCTCCACCTTGGGCTTGAACGGCTCGTCGCCGACGGGGGTCAGCTCCCAGCGGGCGACGATGGCGGTGAGGGCCAGGATCGCCTCGGTGAGGGCGAATTGGTCCCCGATGCACTTGCGCGCGCCGGCGCCGAAGGGGATGTAGGTGGCCCGGTCGGGCTGGGCGCCGATCCAGCGGTCGGGGTCGAACCGGTCGGGATCGGTGTAGAGGTCGGGCCTGCGGTGCAGGAGGTACGGGCTGAGCACGATGGTGCTGCCGCCCTTGAGCCGTACCCCGCCCAGTTCGGTGTCCTGTCTGACCGCGCGCGTCATCATCCAGGCGGGCGGATAGAGCCGTAGCGTCTCGGTCACCACCCGGGCGGCCAGGTCGAGCGAGGGCAGGTGCTCGGCCTCCAGCCGTCCCGCCGCCAGGACGTCGTCGGTCTCGGCCTGGAGCCGGCTCTGGATGTCGGGGTTCGTGGCGAGCAGGTGCAGTGCCCAGGCCAGGGTGATGGCCGTGGTCTCCATGCCGCCGAGGAAGAACGTGAGGGCTTCGTCGGCCAGTTCGTCGTCGTTGAGCTGCTTCTGACCTCCCTCGCTCTCCTCGTCGACCGCCGCGACCAGCGCGGAGAGCAGATCGGCCCGGTCGGTGGGATCGGCCCGCCGCTCGGCGACGATCTCCGCGATGGTGGCCGCCAGCCGACTGCGGGCTTCGTCGTACCGCCGCTTCTGCCGCGTCGGCAACTGGCGCAGCAGGGCCGGCGTCATCATCCGCCGGAAGAACGCGCTCACGATGGTGGCGGTGTCGGCCAGGGACTGTCGCATGGTCTCGGTAGGCAGCGAGCCGCTGAACATCGTCTCCATGGTGGCCCGCGTCGTCAGCGTCATCATTTCCTGGGTGATGTCGACGACGTCGCCGTCGCGCCAGGATCCCGCCTTCAGCTCGGCCGCCCGTGCGAACACCGCCCCGTACCCCGCGAGGCGGGTGGGGTGGAACGACGGCTGGCACAGCCGCCGTTGCCGCCGGTGCAGGCTGTACGAGCAGGTGGACAGGCCGTCGCCGATGACCTCGCTGATCCGGTCGTAGATCGGGCCGCCCTTGTCGAAGACGCGGTCGTTGAGGAACACCTGCCGGGTCAGGGCGGGATCGCAGATCATCACGGCGGTGCTCGGGCCCAGCCGGACGCGGACCATCTTGCGGTACTCGGACAGGGACATGATGAACGCCAGCGGGTCGCGCAGCAGGGGCAGCGCGTGGCCCAGCAGCGGCAGGGCCCGCGGTGCCAGCGGGATCGACGCGACGGTCGCCGTGCTCGTGTCTGTCATGGACGACTTCCTTCTGTGGGTGAGTGACCGGCCGGTGCCGCGGTGACGGGATCGCGGGTGACTTCGAACAGTGCGGTGGTCCAGCGGAAGCCGACTCCGAAACTCACGACGAGGACGCGCTGTCCGGCCCGTAGGGTGCCGGAGCGGAAGGTCCGGTCGAGGGCGAGCAGGACGTCGGACGGCCCGGCGTGGCCGAGGTGGCGGCCGTACGTCCAACTGGTGTCGTCGGCCCGGAGGCCGAGCCGTGAGCCGGTGAGCAGCAGGTCGAGCACGACCGACCCGATCGCGATGGGCACCACGTGCGAGATGTCCGCCGGTTTCACGTCGGCCTCGTCGAGGACGCTCTCGACACAGCGGTGGGTGGCCCGTCGCAGCACGTCGATATGGGGCATGAAGCCGGTCTCCTCGACGGGGAACCGCCGGGCGGCCCCGGTGTACCCCACCCTGGCCCGGGTCTGCCCCTCCAACTGCGGCTCGGAGACCTGGGCGGTCGCCACCAGGCGGGCCAAGCCCGTCCCTCGTGTGAGTACGGCGGCGGCGCCGGCGTCACCGGCGACGTAGCCCAACTCCCGTGAGTAGCCCCACCGTTCCTCGGGGAACCGGACACCGGTGGTGACCAGCGTCGCTTTCGCGGCCGGCCGGGCGGTGAGGTGTTCGGCCGCGGCGACGAGTGCGACGCCCCCGCCGTCACTGGCGGCACCGATCTCGATCCCGGCGGTGTCCTTTCCCCCGAGCACCCGCGTCAGATAGGCCGCGGGCGTGTAGTGGTCCACGTCCTGGAAGCCGGCGTGCACGAGCAGACTCAGGTCGGCACTGGCGACGTCCGCGTGGCGCAGCGCCTTGAGTCCGGCCCGCGCCGCCATCTGCGTCGCCGTGTGGTCGGTCGAGACGGCGGCCGAGGTGAATCCGTTGAGCGCCAAGGCGGAGGGCTGCCCGTTGCCCGGCCCACCGCGCGGTGTGTGCTCGGGTCTGATGGGGGGTACCCACGCGCCGGTCCCGGCGATCGTGATGTCCTGCCACAACACTGCTGTCTCCTTGGCTGTCTCGAATCCTTGGCTGTCACGAAACGGGCGACTGAGGAATACGGGGACGTGGCCTGATCAACTCCCCGCTGTGGTCCAGGGGGTGGGCGGTGACCCCGGTGATCCGGGCCAGCACCCGGCCGTCACCGGTCGTGGCGGTCAGGTCGCCGGTGGCGTAGTCGCAGTGCAGCCGGATGGCCGGGTTCTCGGCACTGAGCAGGCAGTCGTTGCCCGGCCCGCTGAGATCGACCTCGTCGAGGCCGGCCATCGGGCCCACCAGGGGCGGGCTGTCGCCGCGCGGCGGCAGCAGCAACAGGTGCACCATCGCGTCCAGCAGGATCGTCGGTACGGTCATCCCGGCCAGTGCCGGGGCCCATGCCTCGTGGTCCAGGCTGAAGCGGGCGCTGTTCCCGTCCGGCCCGCGCGCGTAGTCGCTGGTGCCGGCGAACGGGCCGGTGAGCGAGATCGGCGGGTCGGGCGAGTAGACCGGCATCGCGAAATCGGGTTCGGGTTCGTAGGACGAGGAGTCGGGCGGCGGCGCGAGCACGGGGTAGCGGTCCGCCAGTACGACCGTCGTCTCGCACAGCAGATCGTTGAAGCGCAGCACCTTGTCGTTCTTGCCGATCCGGTGCGCCGTCATCCTGACGGCGACCTCGGTGCGGCCGCGCTCGCGGCTCGTGACCCGGGCCTCCACGGCGACGGTACGAAGCGGCCCGGCGAGCCTGACCGTGATCGACGTCCGGCAGGAGAGACCGCGGAAGCCGGTGACGACGAGGTCGGGGCAGAGGGTCGCGGCCGCGGCGGCGGCCGCCTCAAGGGTGAAGGTGCCGGGCAGGGTGTACTCGCCGTTGACCCGGTGGTGGCGCATCCACCGCCCGTCCCGCTCGGCCAGGGTGGCCGGGTCCCAGGTCTTGGTGAACACCGCCCAGTTCCTGCCGCGGTACTGGGCACCGTCGAGCAGCGGAGTGGTCAGCGCCGGATCCGGCGGGGCGGGCGGCGGGGCGTCGGGGGCGGGGATCCGCAGGTCGGCTTGGTCGGCGTCGGCCGAATTGCCTGTATGGCCTGGGTTGCGTGGGTTGCCTGAATCGTGGGTGGTGATCCCGCGTCGGGCCAGCAGAACGCGTTCCTGTTCCCGGATGAAGAACGCCACCCCGCCGGCCGGTGGCCGGGTCACGGCGGAGAGGAACTGCGCGCGTCCTTGCGCGGTGCTGATGTAGGCGTCCATCCGGTTGCGTTTCAGGGTCTCCCGCATGCTGACGCTGCTGGCGACCCCGACCTCCCGCCAGCCGCTCCACAGGATCGCCATCTCGTGATGGCCCTTCGGTGCGTCCCGCTGGGCCCGGGCGCTCGCGTACGCCAGGTACTCGTTGACGGCGCAGTAGTCGATGTCTCCGGGCGCGGGGGCGAGTGTGGCCAGGGTGCTGAAGTTGCACCAGATACGGGGGGTCCGGCCGGCGAGGGCGCGTCTGAGATTGCGGTAGCCGGTCGCCTTGGTGGCCCGGACCGCCCGGAAATCGGTGAGGGTCTTGGCGTGCAGCGCCCGCGACCGCAGGTCGAGGACGGTGTTGATGAGCAGGTCGATCTGCCCGTGGCGGTCGAGGACCTCGTCGAGTACGGCGGCGGTCCGGTCGGCGTCGAGGATGTCGCACACGCGGTGGTGGACCCGGCCCGGACCGCACAGGTCCGCCAGCCGTCGCACCGTACGGTGCGCCTCCAGGCGTGCCTCGGCCCGCACATAGGCGGCCCGCAGCTCGCCCAGCGACGCGCCGGGGCGGCTGCGGCGTTCGGCGGCGATGAACTCGGCCTGCGGGGGCAGCGCGTCGCCGGATTCCGGCAGCGGGGTGCGGCCGATGACGTACACATGCGGCCGGTCGCTGGTCTCGGCGACGGCGTGGAGGAGTTCGGGGGTGATCCCCCGGGCGCCGCCGAAGGCGACGACGACCGCGCCGGGCGGCAGGGTGGGTTTCCCCGCCGGAAGCGGCACCGCGGGGTCGTCGACGACGGCCAGGGTCAGCCAGTCGTCCGCGCGGCGGACGAGCGTGTGCGTCGGCACCCGGGCGGTGCCCGCCAGGGCGAGTTGGTCGAGGGCGGTCGCGGCGTCCGCCGTGTCGCTGAGCAGGATCACCCCGCCGCACTGCGGGACTTCGGCGCGTACGGAGCGGACGAGTCCGGTGAACAGGCCGCTCAGTGGGGGCGGCAGGTCGTCCGGTACGGCGCCGAGCAGGAGCGCGCCGAGTGTGCCGCCGGTGCGCAGCGCGGGCAGCGCCGCCTGGAGTGTGGTGAAGGTGAGGTCCTGGAGATCTTCCAGCCGGGTGGCCTCGGCGTCGTCGTCCACCTCGTCGTGGGCGGGCAGCCGGGTCAGGACCCTGATGTGGCGTGGGACGAACGGCAGTTCGGCCAGGGCGCCGGCCGCCTCCTCGGGCGGAACGTGGCCGGCGGCCGTGACGCCCGGGCGCGGTGACCAGACGGCGACGTCCGGGCCGGTGACCGCCGCGGCGAGATCCGGCGCGTCGGTGAGGACGACGGTGCCCGGTGGGATCGGCGGCGTGTCCGGGCCTCCTCCCGGCGGTGGGGGTGTCGGGACGAGACGGAAGGTCTGCCGGCGGCCGGTGAAGTCCTCGGAGTCGGATTCGGAGTTGGAACCGGCATCGGAGTCGGCGTGTGCGTCGGAGTCGGCGTCGGCGTGCGCCGGGCCGGGGCGGTCGAGGGTGCTGGGCACCGGCTCGGTACGGGCGGCCGGCGCCGGTTCCGTACGTACAGCCGCCGCCGACTCCCCCGCCCGGCCGTGGTCGGACGGGCCGTCCGGCCGGGTGAACCGGATCAGCGGTGATCCGGCCGCGGCGGGCGTCACGACGGTGTCCGTGCCCGTGACGACGCCCTTGACGACCGCCAGCAGGGCGTCCAGCGACAGATAGGTGTGTCCGGCGCCGGCCAGGACGGGCAGGTCGTGCGCGGGCGTGGCCGGGTACGGGGAGTCGGCGCCCTCGATCGCGGTGGAGAGCGTGCCCAGGACGGGCAGGCCGTGCTCCCGCGCGGTGGAGCGCCGGGTGACCGCCAGGACGGCGGCGCCTTCCGCGATGGACCGGCCCTCCGGCACCAGTCCGTCGAGGTGGCGGTCCCAGCCGCTGATCGGCCGCAGGCATACGGCTCCGACGAGGGCGAGGTCGCAGGCCCGGTGCCGGAGCTGCCGCAGGGCCAGGTCGACGGCGGTGTGCGCGGAGTCCCGCTGGGAGTAGAGGCTGGCCCCCATGGCCTGGAAGTCGTAGTAGTTGGCGGCGCGGCCCGACAGGATGCAGGAGACCGCGCCGGTGAAGTCGTCCTCGTTGAGGTCGCCGGGGATCACTCCCTTGGCCTCCGCCATCCCCTTCTCCAGATACTCCTTCAGCGTCCGCGCCTGCGCCGGGTCGGGCAGGATGTCGAAGGTGGTGGCGCACTCGCGGGCGTGCACCCGCAGCGCCGCCTGGGTGTTGTGCGTGGTCGGCAGCGTCGATCCGACCATGACCGCAGTGGTGGGCCGCAGGCTGGTGCCCGGCTCGCCGAGTTGCTCCAGCAGCGGGCCGAGGGCTTGCAGCATCATCAGGTGCGCGGCGTCCATATGACGCATCGTCAGTGGCGGGATGCGTACGTCCCGTGGGGACGGCAGCGGGTACGGCGTACCGAAGCCGGACTCCGGGAGCGGACCGTCACCACCGAGCCAGGCCGGTACGCGGGCGGCGTCCAGACCGGGCAGATGGGTGTTCCAGCCCACGACGACCAGGTCCTCCGTGTCGGTGGCCACGTCACGGCCCAGCCTCCGCGTGGGGGCTGCGGGTGACACTCGGTCGGACAGGACCACGTGCGCGTCCGCCCCGCCGAGGCCGAAGGACGACACTCCGACGACTCGCGGCCGTGTGTCGTCCGTCGGCCAGGGCGCGTCCTTGACGGGCACGGTCAGACGCTCGCCGTCACCCAGCAGGGGGTGCGGATCGGTGACGACGGGCTGGCCGGGGACCGCCCCGCGTTCGAGGGCGACCAGCGCGTGCGCGACCGAGACCAGGCCCGCCAGCACACCGGTGTGCCCGAAGACCTGCTTGTTCGACGTGATGAGGCACGCCCGCTCGCGGGGCCCCAACCGGGAGAGCAGCGAGCGCAGTTCGATCTCGTCGCCCACCGGTGTGCCGGTGCCGTGCGCGACGACCCAGTCCACGTCGGCGGCCGCGACGCCGGCGTCGGCCCAGGCCCGGGAGATGGCCAGCTCCTGTCCGCGCGTGGCCGGGGCGTGGATGCCCTTGCCCCGGCCGTCGGCGGCGAGACCGGTGCCCCGGATGACACCGAGCACCCGGTCGCCGTCCGCCACGGCCCGCGCGTAGGTCTTGAGGGTGAGTACGATCGCGCCCTCACCGATCAGGGTCCCGTCGGCGGCGCGGTCGAAGGGGCGTACCTTGCCGCTCATCGAGATGCCCTGGGCCCGGCAGAAGAGGGTGAACCCGATCGGCTCGATCACCGACGTACCGGCGGCCATCGCCACGTCGCAGGAGCCGTCGCGCAGGGCCTTGACCGCCGCGTCGATGGCGAACAGTCCGCTGGCGCAGGCCGCGTCGAGGGTCAGATGCTGCGACTCGGCGGGGATCAGCCCGCGCAGCGCGTTCCGGGAGACGGACGCGGGGAGGTACGCCTTCGGGTCGCCGCCGTCGCCGCCGTAGTGCGCGCTGATGGCGTGGTCGGCCAACTCGGCCAGCCAGTCGCCGTCCTGGCCGGCGGGGATCGCCTCGCGCACCATGCGGCGGTATTCGTCACCGAGCACGACGCCCTGGGTGCCGAGTCCCGTCTGGTCGTGGATGCCGGTGGTCGCGGCGAGCCACCGGTCCGCCGGGTCGCGGCGTACGCCCGCCAGGGCCTGGACGGCGCAGTGCCGCAGCCAGCGGGTGGTCCGCGGCCACCCGGGGTGGCCGATGTTGCCGTCCGGTTCGGTGAGGGAGGCGGGGTCGGGGACGAAGTCGTGGAGATAGCCGGCCTCGCGGACGTAGAAGGCGTCGGTCTCGGCACGGGTGGGGGCCCAGAAGTGCTTCAGGTCGAAGGCGGACGGCTCGCTGGAGAGCAGGACGCCCTCCCGCAGGCGGTCCCAGAACTCGGAGGTGTTGTTGGCGCCGGGCAGGGCCAGGCCGAGCCCGACGACGGCGACGGCTCCTGGGTCGTGATCGGGGGCCTGGTCCGGGTCCGGGTCCGGCGGTCGGTCCGACGCCTGGGTCGCGGTACGAGTCGCCGCCGGTGTCTGCGCCGTTGCGGGCGGGGGCAGTTGGGTGGGTGCCGGTCGGTCGGGGGCGGGCCGGGCCGGCTCGGGCGGTGTCGTCGCCTCCGCCGCCGGGGCCGGCCGGCGCCGGGCGGGTGTGCTCACCTGGTCCGCCAGCCTGCTGTTCAGCCGCAGGCCCTGCATTCCGCCGATGCCGATGCCGCCGTCGGCGACGATGGTCTGTCCGGTGATGAAGCCGGTGTCCTCGTGCAGGAGATGGACGACCAACTTGGCCGCGTCCGGCGTCGAGAGGGTACGGCGCATGAGTTCGCCGGCCCTGACCGGGTCACCGAGCGCCGCCGCCGGGTCGTCCAGATTGACGACGATCTCGCTGGCGACGGAGCCCAGCAGCACCGTGTTGACCCGGGTGCCCTGGTCGACCAGTTCGAGCGCGAGGTAGCGGACCAGCGACTCCATGGCCGCCTTGGTGACCCCGCCGGGGCCGTATCCGGGCACCGGCTGGTGCGCCCCGACGCTGGACAGGCAGAGGATGCTCGCGCCCTCGCGTCCCGCCATCAGCTCGGCCGCACGGCGCGAACAGTGGTAGGCACCCATCACATTGGTGGACCACGCCCGCTGCCAGTAGGTGTCGTCCACGTCGAACAGAGGCAGGAACGCCCCGCCCGCGGCGTTGTTGATCAGAATGTCCAGGCCGCCGTGCCGCTCCTGGATCTCGTCGAACATCCGGTCGATCTCGCTGGTCTTGGCCACCGACGCGCGGATGAACTCGCAGCTGTGCCCGGCTTCTTCCAGCTCGGCCCGCAGCAGCTTCGCCTGGTCGACCGAGTGGAAGTAGTTGACGATCACATGGGCACCGCCCCGCGCCAGACGGCGGACGATGTCCGCGCCGAGGCTCTTCGCGGCCCCGGTCACGAGCGCGACCCGGCCCCGCAGATTGTCGGAGGTCATCGCCCGGCAGCCTCCGCCCGGCCCGCCACGACGGATTCCGCGATCCGGCGCAGCGTGCCGACGGACAGCAGCGAGGAGTTCGACCGCAGTTCCGGCAGGTCGAACTGGTCGGACACCCGCCCGAGCAGCACCACCTGTTTCAGCGACTCGACGCCCAGTTCGGACTCCAGGCCGTCGTCCTCACCGAGCAGGTCCGGTGGATAGCCCAGGAAATCGCCGTAGAGCGTCTGCAACTCGGCCAGCACCGTCTCGTACTCCAACCCGTCGGACGCCGACGAGGTGACCGCCGGGGCGACGGTGGCCACGGCGGACGGAGCCGACGAGGCGGAGGGGGCTGACGGGGCAGGCGACGGGGCGGGCTCGACCGGTCCGGCCGGCGCGGGCAGGGTCACCCGCACGACGGGGCCGCGTCCGTTGCTCGGCGTCGCCGGCGGACGTGGCCGGAACGGGGCGCCGTCGGCGGCGCCGGCGGACTCGGCGACCAGTGCCCGGACGACCTCGACGGGGTCGCTCTCGCTCAGCGGGACGACACACCGCACGCCCGGGATCGACGCCTCGACGAACTTGGTGACGACGGCCCACTCCCCGCACTCCACAAAGGCGTCGGCGCCCGCCGCATGCAGCTGACGGATCGTGTGCAGCATCCGGACCCGGGCGGTGAGCGCTCCGGCGACCAGGTCGACCGGGTCGTCGTCACCGACATCCCGCCCCAGCCAGGGTGAGCACACGCGCCAGCGCCCGGAGCCGTACGGAACCCGTGGCGCGGTCGCCCGCAGATCGCGCGCGGCCCGCGCCATCGCCGGGGTGTGGGTCGGGTGCGGGACGTCCAGGGGAAGGCTCGGCCAGCCGAGCGAGTCGGCCACCCGCTCCACGTGTTCGATGAGTTGTCTGGGGCCGCTGATGACGCTCTGCCGAGGGGCGTTCTCACAGGCCAGCACCAGATCGGGATGGTCCATCAGGCCGGCGAGCGACTCCGCGCGGCGTCCGTCCACCCCGACCGCGAGCATCTTGCCGTTCCAGCTCTGGCGGGTCAGTACCTCGGACCGGGCCACGGCCAGGCGCGCGGCGTCCTCCACCGACAGATGCCCGGCGGCGGCCAGGGCCCACAACTCCCCGATGCTCTGCCCGACGATCGCGACGGGCTCGGCGCCCTCGGCGATCAGCATGTGGTGCGTCGCGATACTGACCGCGAAGATCTCCAGATACTGCACCTCGGGGCCGCGCCGGTCGCTCGTCCCGTTGTGCTCGACGAGCCGGGTACTGATGTTGGGCAGCCCCATGTCGCGGGCCGCCTTGTCGATGCGGGACAGCGCCTCACGTACGGTCTCGTAACGGTTGTGCAGATCGCGCAGGAGGCCCCCGCGCGGGGCAGCAACCGTACCGGGCATGACAAAGACAGAATCCACCACGTTCATCACCCTCATCTCCGGCCCGATTGCCGGCGATGTCGCATCGGCTCAGCGGGTCCCTGAAACGCCACGACGGCGCGTTTCCTGTAAATGCGTGACTCCGAGCAGAGTTATCCCTGCTGAACGGGTTCGCTGGTAGAGGCGGCCACCCTCCTTTCGTGACGCGTCTTCATGACGCGACGCCGGACGGAAATTGCGCTCCTGTCACCCGGCGCTGGTCAGAACCCCGAACTACCCATAGAAATGGCCGGACTTCCGCGATCCGTATCGCCGAACGCCCATAGTGTGTTCCCGCACGGAACGACCTGACAAGCTTTTCGGTTCTGCTCGAAAAGAGCGCTCGAAATACCAGAACAAGGCGGCGGCGCACGCCCCCGAAAATTATCCGCGAGCCTGTATGAACTCGCTCAGGCATTCCAGCGCCCGAACGGCCCGCCGGGCGGATTCAGGCCGCGCGAAATGCGCCTGTCCGCGTGTTAAGTGCGCCTGTCTGCGTGTTTCAGAGGGGCCGCCCCATGCCGTGGGCGTCCAGAACACCGCACCCCAGCGGGGTGAGCGCGTGATGGACGCTGCCGCCGGTGCGGTGCGTGGTGATCAGTCCCGACCGGCGCAGCACCGACGCGTGATGGGAGACCGTGGCCGCCGAGACACCCAGCCGGTGTACGAGATCGGTCGCCGTCGCGGTCGGATCGGCCGCGACATGCAGGAGCACCTCCGCACGGGTGGTGCCCAGTAGCGCCGCGAGCGCCTGCCTTCCCGCCGTGTCCGACCGCTTCGCCCGGTAACCGCCGCACACACCTTGCTCCATGTCCTCTGCCGGGCCCGTCGCCGCCCATGGAGGGCCGCGGCCGGTCCGCCCGCGCGCCGCCACACACGGGCCCTGCCTCCCCCGCGTACACCTCAACCAGCGACATCATCAACTGGCTGTAACCGAACGGCATATGTCGCATCAGGCAGCCTGGACCAAAACGCACCACTCCGGTATAAGCCGACGCCACCCTCCACCAGGGGTGGAACACTCCGTGACCGACAGCCACTTCGGCGCCGACCACTGGAGCGCCCACCCCTCGCGGAAGAACTTCTGCGCGATGCATTGACGAAACAAGTGCGCGGTCCTAGCTTCATCGCGTCGTACTTCGTACGTCATATATGAGACGTGATACGCGAGATGTGAGAGCGCCCATGGCCTTCGCTCCGAGTCCGATTCCCTCCCGCACCCAGTTCGTTCTGGAAGCGATCAAACACGGCATCCTGACCGGTGGTCTCAGCCCCGGTCAGGCCCTGGTCGAGACCGAACTGGCCGCGCGGTTCGGGGTGTCGAAGACTCCGGTCCGAGAAGCACTCAAGACCCTCGCCGGTACCGGCCTCGTCGTGATGAGCCAGTTCAAAGGGGTCACCGTGCGCACCGTCGACGCGGCCATGGCCCACGAGGTGTACGACGTACGGCTGTTGCTGGAGCCGGAGGCGCTACGGCGCTCCCTCGCCCGGCACGCCTCGCTGGACGCCGCCCGCGACGCCCTGCTCAGGGCCGACGAGGCGGTGGACCGGGCGGAACGGTCCCTCGCCAACCGGGAGTTCCACCGCGAGCTGTATCTCTCCTGCGGCAACCCGATGCTGACCCGGATGCTCGACGAGGTACGCGACCAGGCCGCGCTCGTCTCGACCGTCGCCTGGGCCGCCGATCCGTCCTGGGCGCGGGAGGCCGACGAGCACCGGGAGATCCTGCGCCTCGCGCTGGCCGGTGACGCCGCCGGCGCCGCACTCGCCCTGCACGACCACATCGCCTCCTTCGTACGGCGGGCGTTCCCCGAGGGAGACCGCATATGACGAGCCGTCCGCCCGCTCGTACGACCGGCCCCGGTCTCGACGCGTCGCGGGACGCGCTCGCCGATGTCGTCGCGATCCCCGTCACGCCCTTCGCCGACGACGGCACCATCGACACCGAGGCGCACCGGGCCCTGCTGCGCCGGCTGATCGACGGCGGGGTGCGCACGCTCACGCCGAACGGCAACACCGGTGAGTACTACGCGCTCAGCCCCGACGAGCGCCGTACGGTCACCGAGCTGACGATCGACGAGGCGGCCGGACAGGCCGCGATCCTGGTCGGCGTCGGCCTGGAGGTGCCGACCGCCGTGGCCGCCGCCGAGCACGCCCGGGACGCCGGCGCCGCGATGGTGATGGTCCATCAGCCGGTGCATCCGTATGTCTCGCAGGACGGCTGGATCGACTACCACCGCGCCGTCGCCGAGGCGGTGCCGGAGCTGGGCGTCGTGCCGTACATCCGTGATCCGCGGCTGCCCGGCGAGAGCCTCGCGGAGCTGGGGCGGCTGTGCCCCAACGTCATCGGCGCGAAGTACGCCGTCCCGGACGCCGCGCGCTTCGCGGCCTTCGCCCGGGACGCGGGTCTGGAGCGGTTCGTCTGGGTGGCGGGACTCGCCGAGCTGTACGCGCCCTCGTACTTCGCGGGCGGCGCCACGGGCTTCACCTCGGGGCTCGTCAATGTCGCCCCGGCCGTCTCGCTGGGCATGCTGGAGGCGCTTCGCGCCGGGGACTACGACACCGCCATGAAGGTCTTCGAGCGGATCCGGCCCTTCGAGGACCTGCGCGCGGCACGGCAGTCCGCCGACAACGTGACCGTCGTCAAGGAGGCGCTCGCGGCGCTCGGCCTCTGCCGGCGCGACGTGCGCCCGCCGAGCCGGGTACTGCCCGAGCCGGTACGCGCCGAGGTCGCCGCCCTGATCGCGGGCTGGCCGACATGAGCGGGCCGGCGGACATGACGACACCCGAAGCGACCACCACCGACGCCACCGCCACCGGCCCCGCCACCAGCCCCGGCCCCGGCCCGGTCGCCCCCGAGGACCTGCGCAGCCACCAGTGGTACGGCACGGACGGGCTGCGCTCCTTCAGCCACCGGGCCCGCACCCGCCAGCTCGGCTACCTCCCCGAGGAACACCTCGGCAAGCCGGTCATCGCGATCCTCAACACCTGGTCCGACATCAACCCCTGCCACGTCCACCTGCGCGAACGCGCCCAGGCCGTCAAGCGCGGCGTGTGGCAGGCCGGCGGATTCCCGCTGGAGTTCCCGGTGTCGACGCTCTCCGAGACGTTCCAGAAGCCGACCCCGATGCTCTACCGCAACATGCTCGCGATGGAGACCGAGGAGTTGCTCCGCTCCTACCCCGTCGACGGCGCCGTCCTGATGGGCGGGTGCGACAAGACCACACCGGCGCTGCTGATGGGCGCCGCGTCCGTGGACCTGCCCACCGTCTTCCTGCCGGCCGGGCCGATGCTCCCCGGACACTGGCGAAACGTTGTCCTCGGCTCCGGCACCGACATGTGGAAGTACTGGGACGACAAACGCGCCGGGCTGATCGGCGACTGCGAACTGGCCGAACTGGAGAACGGCCTCGCCCGCTCCCCCGGCCACTGCATGACCATGGGCACCGCGTCGACCCTGACGGCCGCCGCCGAGGCGCTGGGCGTCACGGTCCCCGGAGCCTCTTCGATCCCGGCCGTCGACTCCGGACACGAACGGATGGCGGCCGAGTCCGGACGGCGGATCGTGGACCTCGTGCGGCGCGGGCTCACGCTCTCGAAGATCCTCACCGCCGACGCGTACGAGGACGCCGTCGCCACCGTCCTGGCGCTCGGCGGCTCCACCAACGCCGTCATCCACCTCATCGCGATGGCCGGCCGCTCCGGCATCACCCTCACCCTCGACGACTTCGACCGGGTCGCCCGCACCGTGCCCGTACTCGCCAACCTCCGTCCCGGCGGCGCGTATCTGATGGAGGACTTCCACTTCGCCGGCGGACTGCCCGGCTTCCTGTCCCGGCTCACCGACGTCCTGCATCTGGACCGCCCCACGGTCGCGCACGACACCCTGCGCGAACAGCTCCACGGCGCCCTCGTCCACAACGACGACGTCATCCGCACCCGTGACAACCCGCTCGCCGACGAGGGCGGCGTCGCCGTGCTGCACGGCAACCTCTGCCCGGACGGCGCCGTCATCAAGCACATCGCCGCCGAACCCCATCTGCTGCGCCACACCGGACCCGCCGTCGTCTTCGACGACTACCGACAGCTCCAGAGCACCATCAACGACCCGGCGCTCGCCCTCACCCCGGACCATGTGCTGGTCCTGCGGGGCTCCGGCCCCAAGGGCGGCCCCGGTATGCCCGAGTACGGCATGCTCCCCCTGCCCGACTATCTGCTCAAGCGGGGCGTACGGGACATGGTCCGGCTCTCCGACGCCCGTATGAGCGGCACCAGTTACGGCGCGTGCGTGCTGCACATCGCGCCCGAGTCGTACGTCGGCGGGCCCCTCGCCCTCGTCCGCACCGGCGACCTCATCACCCTCGACGTCGAGGCGCGCAGCCTCCATCTCCACGTGAGCGACGAGGAGTTGACGAACCGGCGGGCCGACTGGACGCCGCCGCCCGCCCGTTACCAGCGCGGCTACGGCGCCCTCTACCAGGACCAGATCACCCAGGCCGACACCGGCTGCGACTTCGCCTTCCTGGCCCGGCCCGGAGACGTACCCGATCCGTACGTGAGCTGACACACGCGTCGGCACGGCCGGAACGCGCACCGCGGCCGGCACGCACACCCGCTTTCACCGAAGGACTTCACCGAAGGAACGGAGAACCGGTCATGGCCTCAGCTGTGGCGCAGGACTCGTCAGGCGCCCCACCAGGGGCTCCGAAGAAGCCGGGGTCCCGCAGAAAAGGCACGGGGCTCTCGCCGCGCCGGCTTCCGTATCTGCTGATCGCCCCGGCCGTACTGCTGATGGTGGGCTTCATCGCCTATCCGATGCTCAGCGTCTTCTACTACAGCCTGCAGAACTACAACGCCACCAAGCCCTGGCGGAACGGCTTCGCCGGCCTCGACAACTTCAGGCGGATCTTCACCGACGACCCGCTGTTCTGGGACAGCCTCGTCTTCTCCGGCAAGTGGGTCTTCACCGAGGTCACACTTCAGCTCGCCCTCGGTCTGATCCTCGCGCTCCTCGTCAACCAGACGTTCGTGGGCCGGGCAGCGGCCCGCGCGCTGGTCTTCTCGCCCTGGGCCGTGTCCGGCGTCCTCACGACCACCATCTGGCTGCTGCTCTACAACCCCTCGACGGGCGTGGGCCGTTATCTCGCCGACGCGGGCATCGGCACCTACGGCTCGTCCGTGCTGTCCGACACCGGCACCGTCTTCTGGGCCGCCGTACTGGCCGAACTCTGGCGCGGGGTGCCGTTCTTCGCGATCCTCATCCTCGCCGATCTCCAGTCCATCCCCGGGGATCTGTACGAGGCGGCCTCGGTCGACGGGGCGGGCAGGCTGCGTCAGTTCATCCACATCACGCTGCCCCATCTGCGGGACGCGATCATCCTCTCCACGCTGCTGCGCGCCGTGTGGGAGTTCAACAACGTCGACCTGCTGCTCACCCTCACCGAGGGCGGTCCGGCGGGCGTGACCACCACGTTGCCGCTGTACGTCGCGGTCACCGGGTTCGAGGCACACGACTTCGGCTACGCCACCGCGCTGACGACCGTCGCCTTCGGGATCCTCCTCTTCTGCTCGATTCTCTATCTGCGCCTGAGCAAGTTCGGAGGCGATCACAAGTGACCGCGGTCATGACCGGGAAGGGCACGTCCCCGGTGTCCGCGGGCGGCAGCCGCAAGCCGCCCTCGGTAAGGAGGAAGCGGCGCGAGCGCGCCTTCGACGAGGTGCCCCGGTGGCAGATCTATCTGCCGCTCGGCCTGTATCTCCTCTTCACCCTCGTCCCCTTCTACTGGATGGTGCTGTTCTCGCTGCGGCCCGCCGGCTCCACGTCGCTGGTGCCGTGGCCGATGACCTTCGACCACTTCGAGAAGGTCTGGAACGACCGCAGCTTCTCCGTCTTCTTCCAGAACAGCGCGCTGATCGGCGTGTTCACCCTGATCTGTACGACGGGGGTGGCGCTGGCCGGGGGTTACGCGCTGGCGCGCTTCAACTTCCGTATCAAGCAGGGCTTCATGCTGGCGCTGCTGTGCTCGCAGTTCATCCCGGGCGCGCTGATGCTGGTGCCGCTGTTCCAGATCTTCAAGAACCTCTCGCTCATCAACTCCCCGCTGAGCGTGGTCATCGCGGAGACCGTCTTCCAACTGCCGCTCTCCATCATCCTGATCAGCGGCTTCATCAAGAACGTGCCGTACTCCCTGGAGGAGGCGGCCTGGGTGGACGGCTGTTCACGGCTCCAGGCGTTTCGCATCGTCGTCCTGCCGATGCTGCGACCGGGTCTGATCGCCGTCGGTTCCTTCGCCTTCGTCCACAGCTGGAACCATTTCCTCTTCGCCCTGATGTTCCTGATGGACCAGGACAAGCAGACGATCCCGGTCGGCCTCTCCACCCTGATCGGCGCGGACAGTGTCGACTTCGGCGCGCTGGCGGCCGGCGGTGTGATCTCGGCGGTGCCGGTCGTCATCGTCTTCGCCTTCATACAGAAGTGGCTGATCACCGGCTTCAGCGCGGGGGCGGTGAAGGGATGAGCCTGCCCGTGGTGCTCGCCGGGGCCCGCGGCCACGGCCGCTCGCATCTGCGCAACATCCACCGGCTCGAACAGGCGGGTCTGGTACGGCTCGTGGGCGTCTGCGAGCTGACCCCGCTGTCCCCGGCGGAGCTGGCCGGTTTCGAGGCCCCCGAGCAGTCCGCCGATCTCGGTGGACTCCTGGACCGTACGGGCGCGGCGGTCGCCGTCATCTGCACCCCCATCCACACGCACGCCGATCTCGCGCTCACCGCCGCCGCCCACGGGGTGCACACCCTGCTGGAGAAGCCGACCACCACCTCGTACGCGGAGTACGAGCGGCTGCTCACCGGGCTGGCTTCGAAGGGCACGGCCTGCCAGATCGGGTTCCAGTCGCTCGGGTCCCATGCCCTGGGCCCGATAAGGGAGTTGGTCCGGAGCGGCGCGATCGGCCGGCCGCGCGGGATCGGGGCGGCCGGGGCATGGGTACGCGACGACGCCTACTACCGGCGTGTCCCCTGGGCCGGGCGGCGCTCCCTGGACGGCCGGGACGTCATGGACGGGGTGCTCACCAATCCGCTGGCGCACGCGGTCGCGACAGCCCTGCGTGTCGACGGCAGCGACCTGGCCGAGTCCGTCACCGGAATCGAGCTGGAGCAGTTCCGGGCCAACGACATCGAGGCCGACGACACGAGCTGTCTGCGGCTGACGACGGCGGGCTCCACCCGGATCACGGTCGCCGTCACGCTGTGCGCGGAGCGGAACGCGGAGCCGTACGTCGTCATCCACGGCACCCGGGGCCGCATCACCTTCTGGTACAAGCAGGACCGGGTGCTCGTGGAAGCCGAGGGCCGGGAGCCGGCCGAGACGGTGTACGGGCGTACGGACCTGCTGGAGAACCTGCTCGCGCATCTGCGTGAGGGCACGGACCTTCTCGTACCGCCGCACCGCACCGGGGCGTTCATGCGGATCCTGGAGGCCGTCAGGACGGCGCCGCCGCCCGCGCCGCTGCCCCCGGACGCCTGGTACGAGGCGCCCGGTGGGACGGGGCCGCGCCGGATCGTCAAGGGCATCGACGCGCTGGTCACCGAGAGCGCCGAGACCCTGGCCACGTTCTCGGAACTGGGCGCCGGCTGGGCCGTGGGCGAGGCCGGGCCGCCGACGACGGACGCGACGGTGCTGCGCTGCGCCGGCCGCGCCGTGGCCCACTACGTCCACCGGCCGCGACTGCCCGCGACGCTGTCCCCGCGCCCGTATCTGCATCCCGTACGGACCTTCGGCGGCCGGGTCGTCACCGAACTGCGCCCCGCCGACCACGCGCACCATCTCGGGGTCTCCGTCGCCGTGCCGGACGTGGCGGGCGTCAACTTCTGGGGCGGCCGTACCTACGTACGCGACCGGGGCCCGGTGGCGCTCGACAACCACGGCGCGCAGGAGCACACGGGCCGGCTGCGGCGGGAGTCCGACGGCCGCGAGCAGGAGCTGTCCTGGACCCGCGAGGGACGCGAACTCCTCAGTGAGCGGCGCACGTTGAGCACACGCGCGCTCTCCGCCGACGCCTGGGTCCTCGACTTCACCTTCACGCTGACCAACGTGTCCGGCGAGGACCTGTCGATCGGCAGCCCGGCCACGAACGGCCGGCCGGGGGCGGGTTACGGCGGGTTCTTCTGGCGGGCTCCCAAGGAGGGCCCGGCGGATCCGCCGCCCGAGGTGTTCACCGCGACCGCGAGCGGCGAGGACGCGGTGCACGGGAGCACCGCGGAGTGGCTGGCGCTGGCGGGCCGGGACTGGACGCTCGTCTTCGCCGGGGCCGACGAGCGGACACGGCGGGACCCGTGGTTCGTACGCACCGGCCAGTACCCCGGTGTGGGCTCCTCGCTCGCCTGGGAGCGACGGCTGCCGCTGGCGGCGGGGGCCGTCGTCTCGCGGCGCATCCGCACGGTCGTCACGGACGGCCGGCTCGACCGGCCGGCCGCGGCGGCCCTCGCCCTGGAGGCGGCCACCCGCCTCCCCGACATTCGTATCACCGGCTGACCCGCACTCCGGAACAGACCCCTCGGAAAGACCCTCAGAGAGAAGAGCCGATCATGACAATCCCGAAGGCGAACAGAGGGCGGACGGTCGCGGCCGTCTCCCTGACGACGGTGCTCGCACTGGCGGCCACCGCGTGTGGCGACGACGGCAGCGGCGGTAGCGGCAGCGAAGGATCCGGCAAGGGTGAGATCACCCTCTGGGACAACAACACGGGCGAGCGCCGGGACATCTGGGCGCAGATCATCGAGGACTTCGAGCAGCAGAACAAGGACATCGAGGTCAAGTACGTCGGGCTGCCCATCGACCAGGTCCAGCAGAAGTACGACACGGCGATCGACGGCGGCGGGCTGCCGGACGTCGGCGGCGTCGGCACCGCCTATCTCTCCAACCTGGTGGTCCGGGAGGTCCTGGAGCCGGTCGGCGGGCGTATCGACGCCGGCCCGCTCAAGGGCAAGCTGGTCCCGTCGATGGTGGACAGCGTGAAGGCGGCGGGCGGTCGCGGGGACGAGATGTACTCGGTGCCCAGCTCCACCAACAACGGCACGCTGTGGTACCGGACGGATCTGTTCGCGCGGGCCGGTCTTGAGCCGCCGACCACCTGGGACGCCTTCTACGAGGCCGCCGAGAAGCTCACCGAGCCCGGGACGGACCGGTTCGGCTACACGATCCGCGGCGGCGCCGGGTCGATCGCCCCGGCGCTGGACGCCATGTACGGGCAGTCCGGCATCACGTCCTTCTGGAAGGGGGACAGGACGACGGTCAACGACCCGAGGAACGTCGCGGCGCTGGAGAAGTACGTCGCCCTCTACAAGAAGGTGACGCCGTCCGCCGACGTCAACAACGACTTCATCAAGATGGTCGCGCAGTACGACAACGGCAGTATCGGCATGCTGATGCACAATCTCGCCTCGTACCAGGACCATGTGAAGTCGCTGGGCGAGGAGAAGTTCAAGGGCCTGCCCTATCCGGCGCGGGCGAACGGCGAGCGGGTCCAGGTCTCCAACCCGGTGGACGGCCTCGGTCTGTTCAAGAACAGCAAGAACAAGGCGGCGGCCTGGAAGTTCATCGAGTTCGCCGCCTCCCACAAGTCCAACAGCGCGTGGAACGAGTCGGCGGGCTCCATACCGGCGAACACCGACGCGGCCGGCGACGCCTGGATCCAGCGGGCGGAGCCGACGGCGGCGGCGATGAAGGCGCTCAGCGACGGCTCGACGAAGATCGTCGACCTGCCGTACTACCTGCCCGACTGGAACACGATCAGCAAGTCCGGCAACGAGCCGAACTTCCAGAAGGTGCTGCTCGGCGACATGTCCGCCAAGGAGTTCGCGGACAAGGTCGCCGAGGAACTCAACGCCGCCCAGGCCGAGTGGAACGAGCAGATGAAGAAGTGACCCTGGGGCCCGGACCAGGGACCCGGGCCCCAGGCCCCGGCCGACGCTCCCGTACGCGTGAACGAGTGATCACTTGATGGGGTATCCGGTGGGCGAGAACGCCTGCCACCGGTCACTCTGCTGTCAGGGCCGGGCACGCGTGTGTCCGGCCGTGGGGCAGAGGGGTGGGGACCGTGGGCTTGCCGGAGGACGACCGTGGCGACGGTGACAGCGGGGGCCGGCCCGTTCTTCTGCTGGCCGGGCTGGCGGATCTGGCGCTGAGCACGTGCGGGTCGGCGCTGAAGGCGGCGCACGGTCTGCTGGGCCGCTCCGACCTCGGATCCCTTGCGGCGCAGGGCAGCCGGGACCTCCAGGCACGCGGCCGGCTGGCCCTCGACCGCCTCGGGACCGACCGTCTCGGCACCGACCGTCTCGGCACCGACCGTCTGAGCGTCGATCTGTTCAACGCCGGGGGCGAGGCGCACATGGAGGGGCTCGCGCGCCACGCACAACGCCGGGCCGCCGCGGACGCCGCCACCGCGGACGCCTCGTCCACGGACGCCGCCGCCGGTGGCACCGGTGCCTGAGCCGGGCGAGCAGGCGGCGCTGAAGTCCCGCGTCGACCGGGAGCTGGAACGGTTCGTACAGGCGGAGGCCGAGGCCCTGCTGGCGCTGGACGACGAACTGGCGCCTCTCGTCGATGTCCTGACGGCCGTGACCGCTCGCGGGAAACGGCTGCGCTCGGCCTTCTGCTACTGGGGCTGGCGGGCGGCGGGCCGGCCGGACAGCGACGCGATGGTACGAGCGGCGGCGAGCATGGAACTCGTCCACGCCGCCGCGGTCGTCCACGACGACATCATCGACGACAGCGATCTGCGGCACGGCCTGCCGACCGCCCATGTCGCTCTGCGCGGCGCCTTCTCGGGCGGATCGCGCCCCAAGTCGCGGGCACGGTCGATGGCGATGCTGGCCGGGGATCTGCTGATGGCGTGGGCCGGTCAGATGTTCGCCGGCTGTGGACTGCCCGCGGCCTATCTGGGTCAGGCCCGTGGCCTGTGGGCCGTGCTGGCCCGCGAGTTGATCGCCGGGGAGGCGCTGGAGATCCTGCACCCCGAGGGTGAGCCCGACGTACGGCGGTCGCTGAAGGTGATCCGGTACAAGACGGCGAAGTACACCGTCGAGCATCCGCTGCACATCGGTGCCGGACTCGCCGGCGCCGATCCCGTCCTGCGCGAGGTGTTCACCGACTACGGCCTTCCGCTGGGTGAGGCGTTCCAACTGCGGGACGACCTCATCGGGTTGTTCGGCGAACCGGCGACCACGGGCAAGTCGAACACCGACGACATCTCCGCCGCCCGTCCCACCACGCTGCTCGCCCTCACCCAGCAGGCGGCCACCCCCACCGAACGGCGCGAGTTGACGGCTCTCCTGGGCCGCCGCACCCTGACGGCCCCTCAGTTGGGGCGCGTCCGCGCCGTCGTGGAGAGCACCGGGGCGCGCGAGCGCGTCGAGCACATGATCACCGAGCGGGTCGGGCTCGCCGTCGGCGCGCTGGGCGGCGCCGGGATTCCCGACCTCGCCCACCGCTCGCTGACGCACCTGGCCACCGCGGCCACGAGCCGGCCCGACTGACCCCACCGGCCCCACCGACCCGACTGACCCGGCTGACCCGACCGCCTGACCGACCTGACCGGCCCCTCCGACCACCGACCACCGACCACCGCCCGCCGCCCGCCGCCGGTTCCGGATCCCCCATCTCTCGAAAGGGCCGACCGTGGCCTACACCGAACAGTCCCTCGACGCCCTGCGCGGGTACGGTGACGAACTCGCCGACGCCACCGTCGCGACCCTCTTCGAGCGCGGCGAGGTCGGCACGTACAACTCCCTCATGCGCTACGTCTCCCACGCCGGTCAGGACCTCCCCGACGGCCTGCCGGAGGTGGCCCGTGAGTATCTGCACCAGACCGGCGGTCCGCCGGCGTGGGTGGACTGGGACGAGATGGAGAAGGCGCGGCTGTTCTTCATCGACAACAACGTGCACATCTCCACCGCACTGTCCTTCGCGTCCATGCCCGCCTGTTACGTCGTACCGCACATCGCCAAGCTGCTGTCGGCGACCCACTCGCTGAAGTACCCCTCGAAACGCATGGCCGAGACCGGTCAGTTCACGGTCCTTCTCATGCAGCCCAACGCCTTCGAGGCGGGCAGCCGGTTCATCCCCGCCGCCCAGAAGGTCCGGCTCCTGCACGCGTCGATCCGCCATCATCTGCGGCGCGAGGGGCGCTGGGACGTGGCGGGTCTCGGGACGCCGATCTGCCAGGAGGACCTGATCGGCGGGCAGATGATGTTCTCCATCCAGGTGCTGGACGCCCTGCACCGCCTCGGCATCCATATGAGCGTGGACGGGGCGGAGTCGTACTACTACGCCTGGCGGGTGGTGGGCGCCATGCTCGGCGTCGACCAGGACCACGCGCCCGCCGATCTGGACGCGGCACGCCACTTCTCGGATCTCTACATGTCGCGCCACATGGGCCCCAGCCCGGAAGGCGTCGATCTCACGCGGCAGTTGATCGGCCTGTACGAGGAAGTGGTGCCCGGCACGCTCCTCGATCCGGTCGTGTCCGCGCTCATCCGCCATCTGATGGGCGACACGAGCGCCGACTGGCTGGAGGTGCCGCGCACCCGGTGGGACACGCTCGTGAAGGTGGTCCCCGTACTGCTGAATCTGCTGGAGACCGTCGAGGACCGCTCGCCCTACGGCGCCTGGGCACTGGACAGGATCGGCCACCTCACGACCGTGCTCGAACTCTCCTCCCTCACACGCGGCCGCGTCATGCACTACGCCGTCCCCGAGCAGCTCAAGAAGGATTACGGCCTCTCCTCCGCCGTTCCGCGAACACGCCGCTGGACTCCCCCGGCCCCTGTTTTCCCGAGCGCCGGGTAAGGACGCCTGATCGGCAACTGATCCACCCGGTCACTCGTCTTGATGAGCACGGTCGAGCGAATGGGAAGCCATGGTGGAGCAGGTGCGGGAGGACGCGGGCGCGGACGCGCGGGACACGCCGGTCTGGTGGGCCCGGCGGCGGGGACGGGTGCTCGCCGCGCTCGCGGTACTGACCGCCGCGCTCCTGGCGTTCCACCGGGCGGTGCCGAACTTCCCCGGCCGGCTGGGCAGTTCGCTGGAGGCGTTCCTGCCGTGGCTCGGTCTGGTGGTCGTGGTGCTGCTCGCTCTGGCGCTGCTGCGCCGTTCGGTCCTCGCGCTGGTCGCGCTGCTGCTGCCGGTGGCGGCGTGGACGTATCTCTTCGGCGGGCTGTTCCTGCCGGGTGCGGAGGCCGACTCGTACGACCTGGTCGTCGTGCAGCACAACGTCAGCGACGAGAACACCGACCCGGCGGGCACGGCCCGTGCCCTGGCCGCCGCCGACCCCGATCTCATCGCGCTGCAGGAGCTGGTGCCCCCGGCGCTCACGGTCTACGAGAAGACCCTCGCGCCCGACTACCCGTACCACGCGGTCCGGGGCACCGTCGGGCTCTGGTCGAAACATCCGCTCACCGGCACCCGGCTGCTGGACATCAGACCCCGGGGGATCGCGGCGGGGTGGAATCGGGGGCTGCGGACCGTGGTCGACACGCCGCACGGCGAGATGGCGGCGTATGTCGCGCATCTTCCCTCGGTCCGCTTCCGGGCGAGCGGCCTCGCGTCGGCCTCGCGTGACGAGAGCGCCGGCCTGCTGGGCAGGGCCGTGGCCGCCGAGCGGACGGACGCGGTGGTGCTGCTGGGCGACCTCAACGGCACGGTGGACGACCGCGGACTGGCTCCGCTGACCTCACGGCTGAACGTGGCGGAACGGGGCTTCGCCCTCAGCTTCCCCACCGCCTTCCCGCTGGCCCGGATCGACCAGGTCATGGCCCGCTCGGCGACCGTCGCCCACATCCGCACCCTGCCCGCGACGGGCAGCGACCATCTGCCGGTCGCCGCCGGGATCACCGGTCTCGGTACGGAGCGCTGAACCGTGTCCGGTAAGCCCCTGTGGATGCGTCCTCACGCGTGCGGGAGCGGCAGACCCGTGTAGTTCTCGGCGAGTTCGGCCGCCGCGTGCGGTGACGAGGCGATCCGGTCGAGCTGGGAGATCTGGAGGCGCGTCTCGAAGTCGCTCCGGCCGGGGTCGGTGTGGAGCGTGGTGGTCATGAAGTACGAGAAGTGCTCGGCGCGCCACACCCGGCGCAGGCAGGTGTCGGAGTACGCGTCGAGGCGGTCCGCCGAGCCGGTCTCCGCCCGGTGCGCGAGGGCGCGCGCGAGGACCACGACGTCGGCGGCGGCCAGGTTGAGTCCCTTGGCGCCGGTGGGCGGCACGATATGGGCGGCGTCGCCCGCGAGGAAGAGCCTCCCGTAACGCATGGGTTCGGTGACGGAACTGCGCATCGGCAGGACGGACTTGGCGGTGATGGGTCCGCGCCGCAGCCGCCACGCTCCGCCGACGGCGAAGCGTGCGTCGAGTTCGTCCCAGATCCGTCCGTCGGGCCAGTCGGCGGGGTCGGTGCCGTTGGGCACCTGCAGATAGAGCCGGCTGACGTGCGGCGTACGCATGCTGTGCAGCGCGAAGCCGCGGGGCGAGTGTGCGTAGATCAACTCGTCGCAGGAGGGCGGGACTTCGGCGAGGACGCCCAGCCAGGAGTAGGGATAGACGCGCTCGAAGGTACGCCGCAGGGCCGCGGGGACGGCCTCACGCGCCACTCCGTGGAACCCGTCGCAGCCCACCACGTAGTCGCAGGTGAGGGTCCTCTCCTGGCCCTCGTGGGTGTAGCGGACGACGGGCCGGTCCATGTCGGCGTCTTCGACGGTGTGCGCCCGCGCGCCGAAGAACAGCGGCGCGCCGTCCTCCAGTCGCAGCGCGATCAGGTCCTTGACGACCTCGGTCTGGGCGTACACCCACACGCGGCGCCCGCCCGTGAGCGAGGGGAAGTCGACGCGGTGACTCCGGCCGTTCCAGCGCAGCTCGATGCCGTCGTGCACCAGGGCTTCGGCGTCCAGGCGCTGTGCGGCGCCGACGGCGCGCAGGGCGTCGACGGTGGCCTGTTCGAGGATGCCCGCGCGCTGGCGGCGCTCGACATGGGCGCGCTCCCGGCTCTCCAGGACAACGGAGTCGATGCCCGCCCGGTGCAGCAACCGGGCGAGGAGCAGCCCGGCCGGGCCGCTGCCGATGATGCCGACGGTGGTGCGCATGGACGACGCCTCCAGCCTGTTGTTCGCGTGGTGAACTTTGCTTCATTCATCGGCCCGGCCGGAATGTTCCGCCCGCCACGGGCTCCTGTCAACGGGACCCCGGCGGATTTCCGACGGGTCGCCGACGGGTCGCCGACGGGTCGCCGCGCTTCCGGACGAGCCCTGTCACAACCCTTGTCATCCGTTCGGAACGCAATGTATACATTGCGCTCAACGAACGAGGGCCGGCCCAGCCCGCCCTCCCCCAACCGCCGGCCAGAGGTGAGTGCCATGCCAAGAAGTGGTCCCAGCGGGCTCCGGATCAAAAACCGGATCAGGAAGCTGTCAGTGCCGGTCGCGCTGTCGGTGACACTGCTCGTCGCCACGGCCTGCGGCTCGGGACAGGGGTCCGGGGACGGGGACGGGGCGATCAAGGTCGGCGCCTCGCTGCCGCTGTCCGGCCCGGTCGCCGACTCCTCGAAGCCCGCCTACGAGGCGTACAAACTCTGGCGCGACGAGGTGAACGAGGAAGGCGGGCTGCTCGGCCGCGACGTCGAACTCAACGTCCTCGACGACGGCTTCGACCAGAACACCGTCGTCACCAACTACAACCGGCTGATCAGCCAGGACCGCGTCGACCTGCTCCTCGGCACCTTCTCCTCCAAGCTCAACCTGCCCGCCTCGTCGGTGGCCGAGCGCAACAAGATGCTCTACGTGGAGCCGTCGGGCGGCGCCGAGGAGATCTTCAACCGGGGTTACGACTACCTCTTCTTCGCGCAGCCCAGCACCTCGCTCAGCCTGCCGGACCAGTTCCTCGCGCTCATCGAGTCGCTGCCGGCCGACCAGCGGCCGAAGACCGCCGCCTATCCGACCCAGGACGATCCCAACACCGACGTGGCGATCGAGGCGTTCCGCACCGCGCTCACCAAGCTGGGCGTCAGAAGCGTCTACCACAAGAAGTACGCGCCGGAGACGGTCAACTTCGACCCGATAGCCGACTCGGTCGCCCGCGCCAAGCCCGACCTGATCGTGCACGGCGCCGTCAGCGCGGACGGGGTCGGCTTCGTCAAGGCGCTCCAGAAGCAGGAGTTCAGCCCCAAGATGCTCTTCCAGACCAACAGCCCCAGCGTCGTCCAGACGTTCGGCAAGGGGGTCGGCGAGAAGAACACCGAAGGCGTGTTCACCATCACGGCCTGGAGCCCGAAGGCCACCTACCCGGACAACGAGCGCTTCGTGAAGGACTACACGGCGAAGTTCGGTACGGCTCCGACGGAGGACGCCGCCAACGCCTACACCGCCGGTCAGGTACTGGAGGCCGCGGTCAAGGGCGTGGGCAGCCTCGACCAGGACAAGCTCCGCGACTGGCTGCGTTCGCACACGGTGCAGACGATCGTCGGCCCGCTGAAGTGGGACGACCGCGGGGTGCCGGACGGCGACATGCTCCTCGCGCAGTGGCAGGCCGGGAAGCTCGAATTCATCCTCCCCGAGAGCCAGAAGACCGTGGACGGCATCGTCAACCCGAAGCCCGGGTGGTCTTGATGGGGCAACTCGCCCAGACGCTGATCCTGGGGCTGCTGGTCGGCGGCGTGTACGCGCTCGCGTCGTCCGGGATGAACCTGATCTTCGGCGTGATGAAGGTGGCGAACCTCGCCCAGGGCGCGATGCTGATCCTCAGCTCCTATCTCACCTACTCCCTGTGGGAGGCCACCGGCCTCGACCCGCTGATCCTGGTGCTGCTGACGACGCCCTCCCTGCTGCTGGTGGGCTGGGTGACGTACTACCTGGTCGTCGAGCGCTCCCGTACGACGGACGCGTCGATGGCGCTGGTGACCACCTTCGGACTCGCGCTGGTCACCAAGGGAGTGGTCGCGCTGGTCTGGGGCAACGACCTGCACTCCGTCTCGCCGGGGTACGCCAACCGCTCCTTCTCCGTGCTCGGGATGAAGCTGCCGCAGGCGCAGGTGTACGCGACGATGGTCGCCGCCGTCGTGCTCCTCGCCCTGTACGTGCTGCTGACCCGCACCTGGCTCGGGCGCTCCATCCGGGCCACGGCGACGAGTTCGGAGGGCGCCCGGCTCATCGGTATCGACGTACGAAGGACCTGGGCGGCCTCGTACGCGATCGGCATCGCCGCCGCCGGGGCGGGCGGTTCGCTGCTGAGCGTGCTGTACCCGTTCATGCCCAGCTCGTCCGACCACTGGATCGGGCTGCTGCTCTCCATCATCGTGCTCGGCGGCATGGGCAGTCTGCCGGGCAGCATCCTCGGCGCGCTGGTCATCGCGGTCGCCGAGTCGCTGACCACGACCTATGTCTCACCGGACTGGGCGAGCGCCGTGCCGTACGTGGCGATCATCGCGGTGCTCGTCGTCCGTCCCCAAGGCCTGCTGGGCGCCCGGCTGCGAGAGGACATGAGCCGCGCATGAACGTGCCACGCATCAACGCCGGGAACACCTGGGCGACCCCGCGCCGGCTCCAGGCCACCGCCCTCACTCTCGCGGTGACGGTCCTGGTCCTCTTCCCCGTCGTCTCCGACAACGCGTACTACCAGAACATGGCGATCATGGCTTTCCTGCTGGCCGTCATGGCGTCCGGCTGGAACATCATCTCCGGGTACACCGGTTACGTCTCCCTGGGACAGAGCGCCTTCCTCGGCATCGGCGCCTATACGACGGCCCTGCTCTCGATCCATCTGGGCTGGTCACCGCTGCTGGCCGCGCCGGTCGGCGGTCTCACCTCGGCCGCCGCCGCCCTGCTGCTCGGCCTCGTCGGACGGCGTACCCGGGGCATCGCCTTCGTCATCGTCAGCTTCGCGTTCCTGGAGTTCGCGGCGCTGCTGGTGTCCAACTGGTCGTCCCTCACCAACGGCAACCACGGGCTGGCGCTGCCGCTGCCGTCGTGGGACCGCGCCCTGCTCAACATCCCTTTCTACTACGCCCTGTTGGTGCTGCTGATCCTGACGGTCTGGGCGTCGTGGGCCATCCGGCGGTCCACGTTCGGCATCGGGCTGCTCGCGATCCGCGACGACGAGTCGAAGGCCGACGGCGTCGGGGTGCGCACCGACCGGTACAAGATGCTGGCCTTCGCGGCCAGCGCGCTCCCCATCGGGATGGCGGGCGGGGTGTACGGCTACTACATCTCCTTCCTGGAACCGGCGGCGATGTTCGACATCGTCATCGCGATGCAGATCCTGCTGGCCGCGCATCTGGGCGGGGTCGGCACCCTGTGGGGTCCCGTGCTGGGCGCGTTCCTGCTGGAACCGCTCAACCAGTTCACCAACCAGACGCTCAGCGGACCCGACGCCGGGTCCTGGCGAATGATCATGTACGGGACGCTGCTGGCCGTGATCGTGCTCTTCCTACCCCGGGGCATCATCACGGAGACCCGCGCGTGGCTGTCACGGCGTCGCGGTACGGCTCCTCAGGCGCGGGCGGGGGTCCGGCTCACCGACGTACCGGCCGTCCTGCCGGCGCCGTCGGAGCCCCGACGGCCGAGCGAACTCCCCACCGGTGAGCCGCTGTTGCGGGTGAGCGGGCTCGGAAAGGCGTTCGGCGGGGTGAAGGCGGTCGACGACTGCTCGTTCACCGTGCGGGAGGGGTCGATCACCGGGCTCATCGGCCCCAACGGGTCCGGCAAGACCACCGTGTTCAACCTGCTCGACGGCAGCCTCGGCGCGGACAGCGGCACGATCGAGCTGGCCGGGCGGCGTGTCGACCGGCTGCCGCGATGGCGGCGCGCGCACTCCGGGCTCGCCCGTACGTTCCAGGCGACCCGGGTCTTCCCCCGGCTGACAGCACTGGAGAATCTGGCCGTGCCGAGCCGGTCGTACTCGACGCGCGGGCTGCGCGCCGGGGTGTTCAGCGGCGAGGAGGCGGAACGCGCCCAGGAGTGGCTGGAGTTCGTCGGCATGGGCGCGTACTCGCACCACCTGGCGGGCGAACTGTCCTACGGACAGCAGAAGTTGATCGAGCTGGCGCAGGCCCTGGTCCTGGAGCCGAGGCTGCTGCTCCTGGACGAGCCCGCGGCGGGCATCAATCCGGCGCTCGTCGACCGGATCACCGACATCGTCCGCAAGCTCAACGAGGCGGGCACGACCGTCGTGATCGTCGAGCACAACATGCCGCTGGTGCTGTCGCTGTGCGACCACATCCATGTACTGGCGCAGGGTCAGGTGATCGCGAGCGGCCCGCCCGGCGAGATCGAGCGGGACCCGGCCGTCCTGGACGCGTACCTCGGGGACGGCCGACCGGCCATGGCGGGCACGAAGGGAGCGACCGAATGATCACCTTCAAGGGTCTGGTCGCCGGTTACGGACGGGCCGGCGACATCCTGCGCGGAGTCGACTTCACCGCCGCCGAGGCCGCCATCACCTGTGTCGTCGGCCCCAACGGAGCGGGCAAGTCAACGGTGTTGAAGGTCTGCAGCGGTCTGCTGGCACCGCGCGACGGCCAGGTGACGCTCGACGGCGAGGAGATCGGGCACCTGTCGCCCGCGCACATCCTGCGACAGGGAGTCGTCCAGGTACCGCAGCACCACGGTCTGTTCCCGTCGCTGTCCGTCCGGGAGAACGTGCTGCTCGGCGCGTACGTACGCAGGAAGGAACGCGACCGCAACCGCCGCCGGTACGACGAGATCGCCCAGATCTTCCCGATCGTCGCCGAGCGGGCGGCGGAGAAGGCGGCCGCGCTCTCCGGCGGTCAGCGCCGCATCGTCGAATTCGCCCGCTCCCTGATGCTCAGCCCCCGGGTGGTCCTGCTCGACGAGCCGACCCTCGGCCTCGACCCCAAGGCGTGCGCGCTGATCGAGGAGTCGGTCCTCCGGCTCAAGGAGCAGGGGGTGACGGTGCTGATGGTCGAACAGAACGTGCGCTTCGGGCTGGCCCTCGCGGACGACGCCGTCGTCATGGAGGGCGGCCGGGTGATCCACACGGGACCGGCGGACACGCTTCTCGCGGACCCGGACATGGCGCAGCTGTTCTTCGGCGGGACGGCGCGGCCGGCCGAGCGGGAGGCCCGTGCGTCACGGCTGTCCGAGCCGGCGGCCCGTGCCTCACGGCTGTCCGAGCCGGCGGCCGTGACGAGCCCCGTGACCCACGACGTGGAAGGCGACAAGGCGACATGACGAGTACCGACGGCGTCCACGACGCCCGGCTGACCGAGATCCAGACGCTGCCGACCTCCGGTGCCCGCGCCGCGCAGCCCTTCCGGATCGGTGACGCCGAATTCCTGGCGATCCCCCAGCTCGCGTACGACATCCCCGGCGCGCCCGCGCACATGAACGGCGGTGACAGCGAGACGAACCTGCGGCTGCTGCGCCGCGCGGGTGAACGGTTCGTACCGTGGCGCGAGTTGGCGGCGCCGGGCGGGGAGGACGCCGAGTTCTTCACCGTGGGAGAGCGGTCGTTCCTGGCCGTGGCGAGCATCCGTACGGGGGCGGGCCCGTACAACTACACAGCGCCGTCGACGGTGTACGAGTGGGACGGCGAGGGCTTCGTGCCCTTCCAGGTCTTCGACACCTTCGCCGCCAAGCAGTGGCGGCACTTCACCATCGGCGACACGCGTTTCCTCGCGCTGGCTCAGGGGGTGGCGGTGCCGGGGAAGGAGGCGGAGAACCGGCCCTCCGTCATCTACGCGTGGGACGGTGACCGTTTCGCCCACTTCCAGGACATCCCCTCCCGGTGGGCGTACAACTGGCACGCGTTCGACGTGGACGGCGCCCACTTCCTCGCGCACGCCGATCATGTCTCGGCGAGCGTGCTGTACCGGTGGGACGGGACCCGGTTCACGGCCCACCAGGAGCTGGCCGACACGGCGGGGCGGGCCTTCGCGACGTTCGCCGACCCGGCCGACGGCACCCTCCACCTGGTGGTCGCCCGTATCGACGACGGCTCCCGGGTGCTGCGCTGGGAGGCCGGCTCCGGGCGCTTCGTGGAGCACCAGCGGCTGGCGGGGGCGGGCGGCCGTGAATTGGCGGTGGTGCGGACCCCGAACGGGCTCCATGTCGTCCGGATCAACTTCATCCACGGCACCCCGGCCGATCCGACGACCGCGCTGCGCTCGCAGATCTACCGCTGGGACGGGGCCCGGCTGGAGACCGTGGCGGAGTTCCCCACCACCGGCGGCACCGATGTCGCCGTGCTGGACGACGGGTCGGCGCACCCGCTGCTGGTGGTGACCAACTCCCTGAGCGCCGACCGGCGTTTCGCCGCCGAGAGCGTGGTCTACCGCTTCGGGGGCTGAGCCCGCCCGTACGCCGAGCAGCCGTACGCGCCGGGTACGCCGAGTGCCCCGACCGCCCGTCTCCCCCCGCCCGCAGCAATCGGAGAGAACGCACCATGGCCTCATACGAGAGTCCTGAACTCATCGACCTGTTCACCACCTACACCGCCGGCCCCGACTCCATCGGCGCGCATCTGCGCGAGGCCGCCACGCGTGCCACCGACGGCGATCCGCTGCTCGTCGTGACCGGCGCGGACATGGCTCTCTACCCCGGCGACGGCCGCGCGCCGACCGTGCTCGGCTTCCGTCTGTCCACCCGCGGTTTCAAGGAACTCGCCGCCGTCTCCCACCTCGGCCCCGCCCTGGCCTCGCTGGTCGCCCTGCGCGAACAGGACCCCGGAGGCGACGGCGACGGCCCGGCGGTGTGGCGGGCGGACGCGGAGCGACTGCTGAGCCAGGTACGGCGCTCGCGCGCGGCCAACAGCCCCGTACTGTGGCGCGACGTCATCGCCGCGCCCGCCTACACGGGCCGGGAGCGCGCCATCGCGGCGATGGTCGACCACACCTGCGCCATGACCGAGCGCTATCTCGTCCGGTGCCTCGACGACCCCTCGTATCTCAACCACCGCACGCTGCGCGAGAGTTATCTGGAGGACAGCGACGACCCGGCACAGCCGGTGTCCTTCAACCGTGTCATGGTCGCCACGTTCTTCCTGGTCGGCATGGACACCGCCCATCGCCTCATCGCCTGGTGCGAC
Organism: Streptomyces sp. NPDC057307; assembly: GCF_042667665.1. Lineage (NCBI taxonomy): Bacteria > Bacillati > Actinomycetota > Actinomycetes > Kitasatosporales > Streptomycetaceae > Streptomyces > Streptomyces sp. NPDC057307. The sequence goes on from NZ_JBHUZM010000034.1 coordinate 60,267, forward strand.
AGCCAGGCGATCGACTGGTCCCGCACGATGGTGGTCATCGCGGGTCAGCAGGGCCGGCCGACGGCGGGGGTGACCTGGCGCACGAGCAGCGTCGCGGCGATCGTGCTCGCCGCCTCGCGGCACGAACTGCCCCTGGACCGGCTGTACATGGCGCCGCACGCCCCCGTGTTCCGCACTCCCGTCGACGGCGACGTCACCGAGGTGGCCGCGCTGGAGCCGGTCATGCGCGCCCTGTGGTCGGGGACCCGGGCGACCGTCGAACTCGGCGCCTCGATGTTCGACGGCTATCCGGCGTTCTCCCCCGGCGAGTACGGGGAGAACGGCGGGGGCGGCGGCTACGGCGGGGGCGAACGCGGGACGGCCGACGAGACCGCCACGGTGGCCGAGATGCCCCCGATCCGCTCCGCCGACGACTGGTTCACGCTGGTCACCCGGCTGCGCCTGGTCATGGAGGACCCCCGCCAACTGCTCTCCGGCGCCGTCAGCGACTACGCCGCCCAGCAGCTCGTCGCCCACGACAACGACCCCCTCGCCATCACCGTGCCCGGTCTCGACGGCGAGCCGTATCCCGAACCCCGTTACGGACAGGGCGGGTTCGAGGACGACCGCACCACGAGCGGAGCCGGCGCATGACCCCCACCACGCACCCCGCCCCGGCGCGCGGTCCGTTCCTGGACCGCCTGCACGCGGGCGAGTTGACCCTGATGCTGGGAATCCGTACCAGCCGGACGTCCGACGTCGTCCAGATCGCGCACTCGACCGGCCATCACAGCATCATGGTCGACCTCGAACACTCCACCATGTCGACCGACGTGGCCGCCCAGCTCTGCGCCGCCGCGGGCAGCCTCGGCATGACCGCGCTCGTACGGGTCCCCGAGCGCGAGTACGGCATGATCGGCCGCCTGCTGGACGGTGGCGCGCACGGTGTCGTCGCGCCGCGTATCGAGACACCCGAGGAGGCCGAACAGGTCGCCCGCGCCTGCCGTTTCCCCCCGCGCGGCCAGCGGTCACAGACCACGATGGTCCCCCAACTGGGCCTGCGCCCCACGCCCGCAAGGGAGTTGAACCCGGCACTCGACGACACCACCGTCGTCCAGGTGCTCCTGGAAACACCGGCCGGCATCGCGAACGCCGACGCCATAGCCCGGCTTGACGGTGTGGACCTGCTCGGCATCGGCGCGAACGACTTCACCGCGGAGCTGGGCGTGCCCGGTGAGTACGGGGATCCACGGCTGCGCGACGCGGTCGTGACGGTCGCCGAGGCGTGCCGGCGCCACGGGAAGCTGCTGATGATCGGCGGTGTCGCCGACCGGGCGGTCCTCGACTCCCTCCTCACGATCGGCGGCTGCCCGCTCCGGCTGACCGGGACCGACACCGCGTTGCTGTATCAGGCGGCCGCCGCCAACGCCCGTAACGAGAGGGAGACCCGCCATGGCCCCATCGCCCCTTGAGACGACGCCCATGCGCGCCGCCGAGACCAACACGAAGCCGCGCTTCGCGGTGCCGCCCGACAGCTGCGACACGCACTTCCATGTGTTCGAGCCCGGATACGCCCATGTGCCCGATCCGCTCTACACGTTCCCGGACGGCACGCTGGAGCAGTATCTGGCCCTGACGCGACAACTCGGCATCCGGCGCATGGTGCTGGTCCAGCCGACGTACTACGGCACCGACAACAGCCTGCTGCTCCATGTGCTGCGCGCGGCGGGGCCCGACTGCCGAGCCGTCGCGCGCGTCGAGGACGACGCGGGGGTCGAGGAACTCGACCGGCTGCACACGGCGGGAGTCAGGGCCGTTCGCCTCGATCTCTTCGCCCGCGCCACCTGGCCGACCGCTGACCTCGTCGCGTACGTCCGCCGGATGGCGGTCCTCGCACGGCAACGCGGCTGGCACCTCCAGTTCTACGCGCCGGGCACGGTCGTCCGGGATCTGCTCCCTTTCCTCGCCGACCTGGAGGACCGGTTCGTCATCGATCACATGGGCTACATGAAGGAGTCGGACGGGCTGACCCGGGCCGACTTCGACCGGCTGCTGCGGGTCATGGACGGAGGCCGGTGCTACATCAAGCTGTCCGGTCCCTACCGGATCGCCAAGGACAAGCCCCTGTCGGTGGCGGAGCCCATCGGACGGGCCCTGGTCGCGGCGCGCCCCGACCGGCTCGTCTGGGGCTCGGACTGGCCCCATCTGCCGGACGGCGGGCGCGACACGGGCGAGTTGCTGAACCTGCTCGCGGACTGGGCGCCCGACGAGGCCGACCGCAGTCGGATACTGGTCGAGACGCCCGCGAGACTGTTCTTCGCGGACTGACCGCCGGCGTCGTCGGGCGCTCCGGCGCCGTCCGGTTCCGCCCCGCGCCGCCGTTCCGGTCGTGCCCCGCGTTGCCGTGAGGGTGGAATGCAATGTATACATACAGCATGCCTTCACCCCGCGACCGTTCCACCGAGCGACCAGGGATGCACAACCAGGCCGAACTCGCCTACCGGCGACTGCGCGAGCGACTTCTGTCCGGCCAGAACGACCCCGGCGACCGGCTCACCGAACTCGACCTGTGCGAGGAACTGGGCATGAGCCGCACCCCGGTCCGCGAGGCGCTGCGCCGCCTCCAGAGCGACGGGCTGGTCACCTCGACGGGCCGGGGCGTGGTGGTCAGTTCACTCTCGCCGCAGGAGATGCGGCATGCCATGCAGCTCCACGGCGCCCTGGACGCGCTGGCCGCGAAGCTCGCCGCGACCGCCCAGCGTGACGGCCAGTTGTCGCCCGCCCAGCTCGGCGAGTTGAAGGACGCGTCCCGCCACGCGGCGAGGAACGCCGGGGACGGCGCGACCGCCGCCGACGCGTGGCGCGCCAATCTCGACTTCCACATGCTGCTGGCGCGGCTGTCGGGCAATCCTCTGCTGGAGGACGCCCTCGACCGGATCTGGGCGAGGTTCGCGATAGTCAGCCGCACCAACATCAACCGGCGCCGGGATCTGTCGCCCGGCCAGCACGACGCGATCGTCCGGGCCATCGTCGCCGGGGATCCGGAAGCGGCGGAGGCGGCGGCGGCCGAGCACGTGCACGAGGCGGCCACGGCGTCCGACGAGGCCGACCAGTCCGACGACAGCGGCGGCGACTCCGGTACCGCCTCCGACTCCGGTACCGCCGAGCACGACGTCAACTGAACACCCGGGAATCCGCCCCTGCCCCGCACGGGATGTCCGAGGGAAGTCCTTGAAACTTTGAGAAAGTCTTCCCGGGCTTGAACACCGCGTCCCAGCGGTGCGTACCCCTAAGGAACCGGCCGCCGGAGCCGGGCACGGACAGGGAGCAGACATGACGGGAACGCAGGGCACCGCGCCGACGGCCACCGGCCGGACGGTGGCACGCCGTACGGTCGTCGCGGCGGCGGGCGCCGTCGGCCTGGGCGCGGCACTCGTCGCCTGCGGCTCGGACGACTCGGCGGACTCCGCCGCCGAGAAGCCGGCGGGCAGCGACGGCGCGAACGGCGACAGCGGCAGTGGTGACGGCGGGTCCGGCGGGCAGGGAGAGGTGCTCGCCAAGACCGCCGACATCCCGGAGGGCGGCGGCAAGGTCTTCGAGGACAAGGGCGTCGTGGTCACCCAGCCGGCGGCCGGTGAGTTCAAGGCTTTCTCCTCCGTGTGCACCCACTCCGGTTGCACGGTGGGCGACATCTCCAACGGCACCATCACCTGCCCCTGCCACGGCAGCCAGTTCGACGCGGCGGACGGCAGCGTGAAGAAGGGCCCGGCGAACAAGCCGCTGGGCGCCACCGCGATCACCGTCGAGGGAGACTCGATCTCGCTCGCCTGACAGCCGGTCAACTCTTCGGCGGCTCTGCGGACTTCACGACCTGGGCCGCCTC